>JBQGEN010000278.1:0-5378 GCA_052039615.1 Sideroxyarcus sp.
TCCGCGCAGCCCTTGCTGTTGCTGTAGGGGTCGAAGCCGCCCATGGCCTCGTTCTCGCGGTAACCCCACACCCATTCCTTGTTGTCGTAGCACTTGTCGCTGGTGACGTTGACCACGGCGCGCACGGAAGGTGTCTGGCGCACTGCCTCCAGCAGATGCACCGTGCCCATGACATTGGTGGAATAGGTCTCGACCGGGTTCACGTATGAGTAGCGCACCAGCGGCTGCGCGGCCATGTGGATGACGATGTCCGGCGCAGCGTCGCGCATCGCGCGGCTCAGCACCTCTGCATCGCGGATGTCGCCGATGATGGAATGCATCCCGTGCGCGACGTTGGCCACCTCGAACAGGCTGGGATTGGTAGGCGGCTGCAGCGCATAGCCGGTCACCTCGGCGCCGAGCTGTTGCAGCCACAGGCTGAGCCAGCTGCCCTTGAAGCCGGTGTGTCCGGTAAGAAAGACCTTCTTGCCGCGCCAGAATCCCGCGTTCATTTCCACACCTTCCACGGCGCCTTGCCGGATTGCCACAGTTCTTCCAGATGCATCTTGTCGCGCAAGGTGTCCATGGGCTGCCAGAACCCGTTATGGTGGAACGCCGCCAGGTCGCCCTCTTCGGCCAGCCGCTCCAGCGGGTCGCGCTCCCAGATCGTCCTGTCGTCCGCGATGTAGTCGATGACCTGCGGCGACAGCACGAAGAAGCCGCCGTTGATCATGGCGCCGTCACCCTTGGGTTTTTCATGAAAGCTGTTGACCTTGTTGCCGCTCATATCCAGCGCGCCGAAGCGGCCGGGGGGGATGGTCGCGGTCAGAGTGGCCTTCACCTTTTGTGCCTTGTGGAAGGCGATCAGCTCGGTGATGTTGACGTCGCTCACGCCGTCGCCGTAGGTGAAACAGAATGCCTCTTCATCCTGGACGTAATCGGCCACCCGCTTCAGGCGCCCGCCGGTCATGGTCTCCTCGCCGGTGTCCACCAGCGTCACGCGCCACGGTTCGGCATAGCGCTGGTGCACTTCCATCTTGTTGTGCTGCATGTCGAAGGTCACATCGGACATATGCAGGAAATAATTGGCGAAATATTCCTTGATGACATAGCCCTTATAGCCGCAACAGATCACGAAGTCGTGGATACCGTGGGCCGAATAAGTTTTCATGATGTGCCACAGGATAGGCTTGCCGCCGATCTCCACCATAGGTTTCGGACGCACCGAGGTTTCTTCGCTGATCCGCGTTCCCAATCCACCTGCCAGAATAACTGCTTTCATCAAACCCCTCTTCAGTGCTTGTACTCAGGAATCCAGTTGCCCAGCGCAACACGGACGTCTTCATCTTTCCACCCGCCATTATGCCCTGCCCACTCCAGTATTTGCTCCATCCACTCGGCGCTGACCGGGCTCGACTCGGCGACTCGCAGTTTGGGATGCGGGGTGGGTAGCGTGTGCTCGGTGTCGGCGAGCAGTTCCTCGTACAGCTTTTCGCCCGGACGCAGACCGGTGAATTCGATCTTGATGTCGTCTTCCCCCAGGCCGGACAAGCGGATGAGGTCTTTCGCCAGATCGACGATCTTCACCGGCTCGCCCATCTCCAGCACGAAGATCTCGCCACCCTTGCCCATGTAGCCGGCCTGCATCACCAGCTGAGCCGCTTCGGGGATGGACATGAAATAGCGCGTGATGTCGGGGTGAGTCACGGTGACCGGGCCGCCCCTGGCGATCTGTTCGCGGAACTTCGGAATGACGCTGCCGTTGCTGCCGAGCACATTGCCGAAACGTACCACAACAAAACGCGTGCCGTCCGCCTGTTGCAGGCCCTGGCAAATCTTCTCCGCGATGCGCTTGGTGGCTCCCATCACATTGGTGGGGTTGACTGCCTTGTCGGTGGAGATCAGCACGAACTTCTCCGCGCCATGCCTTTGTGCACAACTCGCCACGCGCCAGGTGCCGAACACGTTGTTGCGCACCGCCTGCCACGCATTCTGACGCTCCATCAGCGGTACATGCTTGTAGGCTGCCGCGTGGAACACCACTTTGGGCTCATGTTCGCCGAACACCTGCTCCAGCCGCACATCGTCGCGCACGTCGCCGGCCAGATAGAGGATGTCGAGTTGCGGGAATTTGTCCTGCAGTTCCTGTTCCATGTTGTACAGGGCGAATTCGTTGGCCTCATACAGCACCAGTCTCCCGGGATTGAAGCGCGCGATCTGCCGGCACAGTTCGGAACCGATGGAGCCTCCCGCCCCCGTCACCAGCACCACCTTGCCACCCAGCAGGCCATGCAGTCCGGCCTCGTCCAGCTGCACCGGATCGCGCCCGAGCAGGTCATCCAGCTCCACCGCGCGCAACTGCGAGACGGACACGCGCCCGCTCAGCAGGTCGTCAAAATCCGGCACCGTCAGCGCCTTGATGCCGTTACGGTTCGCGAGCTCTATCGCGCGCCTGCGTGCCTGGTGCGACGCGCGCGGCATGGCGATGATGATCTGGGTCACATTGAGCCGTTTGGCCCAGTAGGCCAGATCGTCCAGCCTGCCCAACACCCTGATGCCGTTGATCGTCCGGCCTTGCTTCTCCGCATCGTCATCGAGAAAACCGACCTGATGCCATGCGCGGCTGCGCGCCAGATCCTTCGACAGCCCGATCCCCGCCGCTCCCGCTCCCAGCACCAGCACCGGCTCGCCGTTCAGCCTGATGTCGCCGAACAGTCCCTGCTCCTTCCACAGCCGATAGAGCAGGCGGTCGCCCCCCATCGCCAACAGCAGCAGAATGGGATCGAGGATCAGCACCGAGCGCGGCACGACGGCGCCGACGCGGAACATCCACAGCGCCATCGGGATCGAGGTAGCGGCAAGCAATACCGCGATGAAGATCCGGCGCAGATCCGGCATGCTGGCGTAACGCCAAACACCGCGATACAGACCCATGCGCCAGAAGATCAAGGATTGCAGCGGTGCAATCCAGATCACGGTGTGCAGCATCTCGTTCTGGTAGCTCGGCGGCAGGTCAAAATTGAAGCGCAGCAGATAGGCGCCGAACCAGGCCGATCCCGCTGCGACAAGATCGTGCAGGACGGCCAGTACGGTATATCGATGAGTCTTGAACATGTCGCTCTTGCTCCGATCTTCGGCGGGGGCGGTCAGAATGGCGCCGCCGCTATTTCGGCTGCCGTGCCCTGCCCAGGAAATCGGCGTACGCCAAGGCGATGCCGTCCCGCAGGCTAGTCACGGGCTGCCAGCCCAGACTGCGGGCGCGTTCGATATCCATCAGCTTCTGCATGGTCCCGTCCGGCTTGCTGGTATCGAAGGTCAGCTTGCCCTGGAAGCCCACGGTCCGTGCGACCTCCTGCGCAAGCTCGGCTATGGTCAGGTCCTCTCCGCAGCCGATGTTCACCAGCGGCGGCGCCTTGTCGTTGAACAGCATCTGCAGGCGTTCTTCCGGCAGTTCCAGCAGATGGATGCACGCATCGGCCATATCGTCGCTGTAGAGGAATTCGCGCCGTGGCGTTCCCGTACCCCACACCACGGCCTCCTTGTCGCCGCGCTGCTTGGCCTCGTGCATCTTGCGGATGAGCGCCGGCAGCACATGCGAGTTGTTCAGGTCGTAGTTGTCTCCTGGACCGTACAGGTTGGTCGGCATGGCAGCGACATAGCGGGTACCGTACTGCCGGTTGTATGACCAGCACATCTCGATGCCGGAGATCTTCGCCAGCGCATAGGGACGGTTCGTCGGCTCCAGCGGCCCCGTCAACAGATACTCTTCCCTGATCGGCTGCGGACACTCCTTGGGATAAATGCAACTCGAGCCGAGAAACAGCAAATGTTGCGCGCCGTTGCGCCAGGCTTCGTGGATGACGTTATCCTGGATCGCCAGGTTCTCCCGGATGAACTCCGCCGGATAGGTGTTGTTGGCATGGATGCCGCCGACCTTGGCCGCGGCAAGCAGCACGCACTCCGGTTTTTCCCGTGCGAAGAAATCGCGCACCGCCGCCTGCTCCGTCAGGTCCAGTTCCGCGTGCGTGCGCGTGACGAGGTTGTGATAACCGCGCGCATTGAGTTGCCGCACCAGCGCCGACCCGACCAGGCCGCGATGCCCGGCGACATAGATTTTTGCGTCCTTGTTCATTGCCTTACTCGTGGCTATTGGACACGACATAGCCGTGCTTCTTCACCAGCTCGTCGCGCTCCGCGCTCTTGAGGTCCTCGCGCACCATCTCGCTCACCAGTTCGTCGAAGCTGATCTTCGGCGTCCAGCCCAGCTTTTGTTTGGCCTTGGCAGGGTCGCCCAGCAGCGTCTCGACTTCGGTAGGACGGAAATAGCGCGGGTCGACGGCGACGATGCATTTTCCGGCTGCGTCGTAACCCTTCTCCTCCACGCCCTCGCCGCGCCACTCGATGGCCATGCCGAGTTCCTTCGCCGCCGCGTTCACGAAATCGCGCACGCTGTACTGCACGCCGGTGGCGATGACGAAGTCCTCGGGCTTGTCCTGCTGCAGCATCAGCCACTGCATCTCGACGTAGTCCTTAGCATGGCCCCAGTCGCGCAGGGAGTTCATGTTGCCCAGATACAGGCATTCCTGCAGGCCGAGCTTGATGCGCGCCAAGGCGCGCGTGATCTTGCGCGTGACGAAGGTCTCGCCGCGGATCGGACTCTCGTGGTTGAACAGGATGCCGTTGCAGGCGTAGATGCCGTAGGCCTCGCGGTAGTTGACCGTGATCCAGTAGGCATAGAGCTTGGCCACGGCATACGGGCTGCGCGGATAGAACGGCGTGGTCTCCTTCTGCGGGATTTCCTGCACCAGGCCGTACAGTTCGGAAGTGGAAGCCTGGTAGAAGCGTGTCTTCTTGCTTAAGCCAAGGATGCGGATCGCTTCCAGGATGCGCAGTGCGCCCAGCGCGTCGGAGTTGGCGGTGTATTCCGGCTCTTCGAATGACACGGCAACGTGGCTCTGCGCAGCGAGGTTGTAGATCTCGTCCGGCTGCACCTTCTGGATGATGTGGGTCAGGCTGGAGGAGTCGGTCATGTCGCCGTGGTGCAGATAGAACGGCTGGCCCTTCTCGTGCACGTCATGGAACAGATGGTCGATGCGCGCGGTATTGAACAGCGAGCTGCGGCGCTTGATGCCGTGCACTTCGTAACCCTTGTCCAGCAGTAGTTCGGCCAGGTACGCACCATCCTGTCCGGTGACGCCCGTGATCAGTGCGACTTTTTTTGGTTTACTCATTGCGACCTTCCCTCTCCAAATGGCTATCTGCCGTAGTTGTCTTCGTAGCGCTGAATGTCATCTTCACCCAGATAGTCCCCGACCTGGATCTCGACGATGTGCAGCGGCTCGCTGCCCAGGTTCTCCAGCCGGTGCCTGGCGCCGATGGGGATGTAGGTGCTCTGGTTC
>JBQGEN010000279.1:0-2408 GCA_052039615.1 Sideroxyarcus sp.
CGTGGGGCTGGACATCGGCACGTCGAAGATCGCGTGCATCGTCGCCGAGATCAGACCGGAAGGCACGCTGGAGGTGATCGGCGCCGGCATGCACCAGTCCTCCGGCATGAAGAAGGGCATGGTGGTGAACATCGATGCCACGGTCGGCGCCATCCAGCGCGCGCTGGAGGAGGCCGAGCTGATGGCGGACTGCAAGATACGCGAAGTCTATACCGGAATCGCCGGCAGCCACATCAAGAGCTCGAATGCCAACGGCATGATCAAGATCAAGGATAAGGAAGTGGCGCAGACCGACGTCATTCGCGCGGTGGAAACGGCCAGTTCGATCAGCCTGCCGGGCGACCAGCAGATCCTGCACATCCTGGAGCAGGAGTTCTGCATCGACGGGCAGGAGGGCATCAAGAAGCCGCTCGGCATGAGCGGCATGCGCCTGGAGGTGGAGATCCATATCGTCACTGGCGCGGTGTCTGCAGTGCAGAACATCATGAAATGCATCCACCGTTGCGGGCTGGAGGTGAACGAGATGATCCTGCAGCCGCTGGCATCGAGCCGGGCGGTGCTGGCCGACGACGAGAAGGAACTGGGCGTGTGTCTGGTGGACATCGGCGGCGGCACCACCGACGTGGCGGTGTTCACCAACGGTGCGATCCGCCACACCGCAGTGATCCCCATCGCCGGCGATCAGGTGACCAACGACATCGCCATGGCACTGCGCACGCCGACCAAGGACGCCGAGGATATCAAGATCAAGTACGGCTGCGCCCTGCGCCAACTGGCGAACGACGCGCCGATCGAGGTGCCCGGCGTGGGCGAGCGCAGCGCGCGCACCCTGTCGCGGCATACGCTGGCCGAGGTGATCGAGCCGCGGGTGGAAGAGCTGTATTCGCTGGTGCAGCAGGAGCTGCGGCGCAGCGGTTTCGAGGATTTGTTGTCCTCCGGCATCGTGCTCACCGGCGGCAGCAGCGCCATGCAGGGCATGGTCGAGCTGGGCGAGGAGATATTCCACATGCCGGTGCGCATGGGGGTGCCGCGCAACATCGGCGGCTTGTCAGAAGTGGTGAAGACGCCGCGCTACGCGACCGGTGTCGGCCTGCTGCTGTACGGGCTGGACCAGCAGCAGCGCGATGAGGTGACGCGCGTCAATTCGGGGGCGTTCGGTGATGTGTTGGCAAGCATGAAGACTTGGTTTCAGCGCAATTTTTAGTAAATGGGTTCAGGACTGCCAGGCAATTTAGAAAAGGAGAAAAATCATGTTTGAATTGATGGATGCACAGCCGCAAGGCGCAGTGATCAAGGTGGTAGGAGTGGGCGGTTGCGGCGGCAACGCCGTCGACCACATGATCGATCAGGGGGTGCAGGGTGTCGAGTTCATCGTCATCAACACCGACGCCCAAGCCTTGCGCCGCAGCAAGGCGCGCGTGCAGTTGCAGATCGGCGCCAATCTGACCAAGGGCCTGGGCGCAGGCGCCAAACCGGAGATCGGCCAGGCGGCGGCGGAAGAGGATCGCGAGCGCATCGCCGAAATGATCGGCGGCGCGAACATGGTGTTCATCACCGCCGGCATGGGGGGCGGCACCGGCACCGGCGCGGCACCAATCGTGGCACAGGTGGCCAAAGAGCTGGGCATCCTCACCGTGGCGGTGGTGACCAAGCCGTTCGTGTTCGAGGGCAAGCGCATGTCGCTGGCGCAAAGCGGCATCGAGGAGCTGGCGGTCCATGTTGATTCGTTGATCATCGTGCCGAACGCCAAGCTGATGGAAGTGCTGGGCGGCAAGACCACGCTGCCGGAAGCGTTCAAGGCCGCGAACGGCGTGCTGCAGGGCGCGGTGGCCGGCATCGCCGAAGTCATCAACGTGCCCGGTATGGTCAACGTGGACTTCGCCGACGTGTGCACGCTGATGTCCGAGAACGGCATGGCGATGATGGGGGCGGCCTCCGCTTCCGGCGAAGACCGTGCACGGCGTGCTGCCGAGCAGGCCATCGCCAGCCCCTTGCTGGAGGATGTGGATCTATCGGGCGCGCGCGGCGTCCTGGTCAACATCACCTCCAGCAGCAACCTGACCCTGGAGGAGTTGCACGAAGTGATGAACTGCTTCCAGTTCGCCGCATCGGAAGCGACGGTGATCGTCGGTTCGGTGTTCGACGAGGCGATGGGCGACGAGATGCGCGTGACCATCGTGGCGACCGGACTGGGCACACCGCTGGCGCGCAAGCAGCCGAAACCGTCCCTGGTGTACGAGAAGCAGCTGCGTACCGGCACGCATGACGCGCCGCTGGTGAACTACAACGAGTTGGACATGCCGGCGGTGATCCGCACCGGACGTCATCGCGAAGCGGTGGAAGCGATGAAACAATCCGGCGTCGACCCGCTGGATATCCCGTCGTTCTTGCGCAAGCAAGCCGACTGA
>JBQGEN010000280.1:0-2169 GCA_052039615.1 Sideroxyarcus sp.
CGCCTTGGCGGCGGCATAAGCGTCCATGCTGCCCGCATAGCGGTCGAGATGGTCTTCGGTGACGTTGAGCACTACGGCTGCGTCGGCATCCAGGGTGTAAGTGGTTTCGAGCTGAAAGCTGGAGAGTTCCAGCACCCACACCTGCGGTTGCCGGTCGCGGGCACGCAGGGCATCCAGCACCGCAGGCGAGATGTTTCCCGCCACCTGCGCGTCCAGCCCGGCAGCAGCGCACATCGCGCCGACCATGCTGGTGACCGTGGTCTTGCCGTTCGCGCCGGTGATGGCGATGACTTTGGTATTGCGGCGGTAGTCGTTGTCCGACAGTTGCTGCGCCAGCAGTTCGATGTCGCCCTCGACCGGGATGCCGCGCGCGATGGCACGCTGCACCAGCAGCTCGGCCACCGGCACGCCGGGGCTGATGGCGATGCGGTCTATGCCTTGCAGCAGTTCGTCGCCGAACGGGCCGCAATGCACCTCGGCCTGCGGCAGTTCGTGGCGCAAAGTGGCGATGCCGGGCGGTTCCATGCGGCTGTCGGCGACGCACAGCTTCGCACCCTGCTCATGCAGATAACGGGCGAGTGACAGCCCGGTCTCACCGAGACCGAGTACCAGCACTGTTTGTCCGCGCAGTTGTTTCATTCTTTATCTGAGTTTCAATGTCGCCAGACCAATGAGCACCAGCAGCATGGTGATGATCCAGAACCTCACCACCACCTGGGTCTCCTTCCAGCCCTTCTGCTCGAAATGGTGATGCAGCGGCGCCATCAGCAGGATGCGCTGGCCGGTGCCGTATCTCTTCTTGGTGTACTTGAACCAGGACACCTGCAGCATCACCGACACGGCCTCCACCACGAACACGCCGCCCATGATGAACAGCACCAGTTCCTGGCGGATGATCACTGCCACCGCGCCTAGCGCGGCGCCCAGTGCCAGCGCGCCGACGTCGCCCATGAACACCTCGGCCGGATAGGCGTTGAACCACAGGAATGCCAGTCCCGCACCCGCGATGGCCGCACAGAACACCGCCAGCTCCCCCGCGCCGGGAATGGACGGCTCGCCCAGATACTTGGAGAACTCGGCGTGTCCGGCGACGTAGGCGAAGATCGCCAGCGCGCTCGCCACCATCACCGTAGGCATGATGGCCAAGCCGTCCAGGCCGTCGGTCAGGTTCACAGCGTTGCTGCTGCCGACGATGACCAGGTAGACCAATACGATGAAACCGACCATGCCGAGCGGGAACACCAGGTTCTTGAAGAATGGCACGATAAGTTCGGTCTGCGCAGGCAGCGTGGCGTGCGACCACAGGAAGATGCCGACCGCCAGCGCGATGAGCGATTGCCAGAACATCTTGGCGCGCGCCGACAACCCGTCCGGATTGCGGTGCACCACCTTGCGATAGTCGTCCACCCAACCGATGGCGCCGACCCCCAGCGTGGTCAGCAGCACCACCCAGACGTAGGGGTTGTGCAGGTCGCCCCACAGCAAGGTGGTGATGGCGACCGAGGCCAGGATCAGCGCGCCGCCCATGGTCGGCGTGCCCGCCTTCACCAGGTGCGTCTGCGGCCCGTCGCTGCGCACCGCCTGGCCGATCTTCATCGCGGTCAGCTTGCGAATCATCCACGGCCCCAGCATGAAAGAAATGATGAGCGCGGTCATCGCGGCCAGCACCGCGCGCAGCGTGATGTAGTTGAAGACACTGAACGTGCGCACGTCCTGTGCCAGCCATTGGGCTAATGCGAGCAACATGTTTCCTCCTTGTGGAGCGCGCAGAATTGCACGACCCGTTCCATTTTCATGAAGCGCGACCCCTTCACCAGAACGGTGGTCTGCGCGTCCAGCTCTTTTTCCAGTGCCGCCTTCAGCTCCTCGATGTCCGCAAAGTGCTGCGCCGCGGCGCCGAATTCGCGCACCGCCCCCGCGCTCAACTCGCCCAACGCTAGCAGGCGCTCGATGCCCAGTTCGCGCGCCGCGATCCCGATTTCGCGATGGAATTGCGCGGCGTCGTCGCCCAGTTCGCCCATGTCGCCAAGCACGAAGATGCGCTTGCCCGGCGCCTGCGCCAGCACTTCCAGCGCCGCGTGCATCGAGGCCGGATTGGCGTTGTAGGTGTCGTCGATGAGCGTCGCGCCATGCAGCGCCTGCTTGCGCTGCAGCCGTCCCGCGACGCCG
>JBQGEN010000281.1:0-1507 GCA_052039615.1 Sideroxyarcus sp.
ACCGGCTACATCAACTTCCCTGCCAGCGGCGGGTTCCTCCAGTTCAACGGCGTCAACGGCGGCGCGGGCGGCAGCGCCACCCTGCAGTTCCGTTACGCGCTGGGGGTGAGCAGCAGCCGCACCGGCCAGCTCATCGTCAACGGCGCCAGCCAAAGCATTACCTTCCAGCCCACCGGCTCATGGACGACCTGGTCCACCCACACCGTGGGCGTTAACCTCAACGCCGGCACCGGCAACACTGTCCGGCTCCAGTCCAACGGTCAGGATCTTGCCAACATCGACCAGCTCACCGTGACCGCCGGCGGCATCGGGCCCACGGCCACGCCCACCAAAACGCAGCCAGGTCCAACCAATACACCCACCCGTACCCCGACTGCTTCGCGAACGCCCACGCAGCCTCCGGGCGGCGCAATTTATGTGGCCCCCAATGGCAGCGACAGCGCACCGGGCACGATCTCACAGCCCACCACGCTGACGGCGGCGATCACCCGCGTACAGCCGGGCGGCACGATCCTGATGCGCGGCGGCACCTACAACTTCTCCACCCCGGTGATCATCGCCCGGGGCAACAATGGAACCTCCAGCGCCCGCAAGCAGCTGTTCGCCAACCCGGGCGAGACTCCGGTCCTCAACTTCTCAGCGATGGCCTTAGACACGGCCAACCGTGGGTTGACCGTCAACGGTCATTACTGGCACATCAGAGGCTTGATCGTCGAGCGCGCCGGTGACAACGGGATCTACATCGGCGGCAATAACAATATCATCGAGCGCTGCGTGACGCGCTTCAATCGCGACACCGGTCTACAGCTGGGCCGTCACTCTTCCTCGGCGCCGTTCGCCGAATGGCCAGCCAACAACCTGATCATCAGTTGTGAATCGCATGACAATGCGGACCCTGATGGCGAGGACGCCGACGGCTTCGCCGCCAAGTTGACGGTCGGGGAAGGCAACATCTTCCGCTTCGACGTGGCGCACAACAACATCGATGATGGCTGGGATCTCTACACCAAGGCCGATACCGGCCCGATCGGGCGCGTGACGATCGAAGATTCGATCGCTTACCGGAACGGAACGCTCAGCGATGGAAGCACAGCTGGCAACGGCGACCGCAACGGGTTCAAACTGGGCGGCGAAGACATTGCCGTGAACCACATCATCCGTCGTAACCTGGCCTACCTGAACGGCAAGCACGGTTTTACCTACAATCGCAATCTGGGCACCATCGAGATGACGGCCAACATCGCGATCGACAGCACCGAGCGAAACTTTAACTTCGACGGCGGCTCTTCGGTGTTCCGGAGCAATGTGTCCTGCCGCAACTCGTCGGGCACCAATGACCGCATCGTCGGCAACGCCGACAGCTCCAACTTCTGGTGGATGGGGTCGAATACGTCGCCGCAGTGCACCTCCTTCCGCGGCACCTTCTTCTGGCAGTTCAATGCCGATGGCAGCCTGACCTGGGGCTTCCGGTAAGAACGATTTCACCTTGAGCAGCCCGGTAATGAAT
>JBQGEN010000282.1:0-15086 GCA_052039615.1 Sideroxyarcus sp.
CCCCTGCAAGGGGGAGGGGATGAGTTGCGTGACGAGAGGAAATGATCAGACATGCTCACCTCCCGCCGCATAAGGCAGTTGCACGCGCACGCGGCAACCGCTGTGATGCGCCGGATCGATGTCGATGATGCCGCCGTGGCGGTTCACCACTTCCTGCGCCATCGCCAGGCCGAGACCGAGGTGCTGCTTCGCCGCGCCCTTGGTGGTGAAGAAGGGCTGGAAAACCTTGTAACGCAATTCGTCGGCGATGCCGGGGCCGCTGTCTTCCACCGCCACTTCGATATGGTCGTTGCGGGCTGTGCAAGTGAGGCGCAGTTCGCGCGTGCCGCCGCGGCGTTCGTTCATCGCCTCGATGGCGTTGCTGACCAGTTGCTTGAACAGGTTGGTGAGTTGCGCCGGATGGCCGGAGATGGTCGCCGTGTCGCTCGAAGGCTGCCACTCCACCACCACGCCGGTGGCAAGCAGGCTGGCGGTGGTGAGCTTGAGCACGTCCACCAGCACTTCGTTGAGGTCGACCGGCTGCATCGCTTCGCTGCTCTGGCTCGGGATGCAGGAACGCAAGGTCTCCAGCGCCTCGCGGCTTTTCTGCATCGCCTCGTCCAGCGCGCTGGCGGCGGGCAGGTCGGCGCCGTTGTCGCGGCGGCGTTCCATCATGTTGGCCACCGCGCTCAGCATGTTGAGCGGGCCTTCCAGTTGATAGACCGCGCCGGCCAGCGTCTCGCGCAGGCCCTGGATGCGTTCCTGTTCCGACAATATCGCGCGCAGGCTGTTGATGCGCAGCGCTTCCTGCTGTCGTTTGAGCTCGCTGATGTCCTGGATGGTGAGCAAGAGATAGTGGCGGCGCAGCGGCTCGTAGAACGCATCCGCGCCGACATCGTGTTCCTCGAACCACGACACCGCGCAGGAGAACCAGCGGTGGCTGTGGTTGGGCAGTTCGATGGAGACTTCGCGTGCAGCGATATTGCGATGCTTGTCGTAGGCCTTGGTGAAGGCATCGCCCATCTGTGCGCGCAAGGCGGCGAGCAGTTTCAGCGCCGGTTCCTTGCCGAGATCGCCGATGAGTTTCTTGTATTCCTGGTTGTCGAGCACCACGCGCTCTTTTTCGTCGAGCAGCACGATGGCGACCTGCGCTGCGTCCACCACCGATTCGATCAGTGTCTTCTGGTTCTGCACCTGGCGTTCGAGGCGGTGCACCTCGGTCACGTCGCGGTGCATGCCGAGGTAATGCGTGGTGTCGCCTGCTTCGTTCACCACCGGGGTGATGGTGACGTCGGCCAGGTAACGGCTGCCGTCGCGGCGCTTGTTCACCAGCAGGCCGTTCCACGGACGCTGGCGCTGAATCTGCGCCCACAGCGTCTCGTACACCAGCTTGGGTGTGACGCGATAGGAGAGGATGGATTCGTTGTGGCCGACGATCTCGTCCTGGCCGTAGCCGGTGATGCGCTGGAACGCGCCGTTGGCATACAGGATGTTGGCCTTCGCGTCGGTGATGGAGATCGCCAGCGCGGCCTGTTCCACCGCCTTGAGGAACAGGTGCGGCGGCAGACTCTCGCCGGGGGCGCTCGGTGCGGCAGATTGCTTGGACATGAAAGCTCCGTTTGATCGATGACATGCATGGTTCAGCAATAAGCATGCCCGCGGATTTTCACTTCCGTTCAATGCGCGTCTTTCCCGCCGCTTGTCGCGTTTGCTACATCGGTGCATGGCGCGGCCCGACAACGACAAAGGTTTTTCGCACCGCGCTGGTGCATCCGTGCACCAAACACCTGATTCCGTGCGTTCTGTTTTTGTGCGCATGTGCTGGCACGGCGCTTGCAGATAGGAGCGCAGGAGAACGAATGCTATGTCGGAATATCTGTTACTGCTGCTTGGCACCGCGCTGGTCAACAACGTGGTGCTGGTGAAGTTCCTCGGGCTGTGCCCGTTCATGGGCGTGTCCAAGAAGATGGATGGCGCGCTCGGCATGGGCATGGCCACCACTTTCGTGCTGACTTTCGCCACCGCCGCGACCTGGATGCTGGAGCACTGGCTGTTGATGCCGCTGGGAATAGGGTACCTGCGCATCCTCGCCTTCATCCTCACCATCGCGGCTACCGTGCAGTTCACCGAGATGCTGATCCGCAAATTCAGCCCCGCGCTGTACCAGGTGCTTGGCATCTACCTGCCGCTCATCACCACCAACTGCGCCGTGCTCGGCGTGGCGCTGCTCAACGTGCAGGAGCAGAGCGATTTCGTGCGCAGCCTGATGTACGGCTTCGGTTCGGCGATCGGCTTCACGCTGGTGATGCTGCTGTTCACCGGACTGCGCGTGCGCCTGGCATTGGCGCAAGTGCCGCAGGCTTTCGCTGGCGCGCCCATCGGCTTCATCACCGCCAGCCTGCTGGCGCTGGCGTTCATGGGTTTCGCTGGTCTGACCGCGCATTGAGGAGATAGACAGATGTTCATTGCCGCCATCGTCAGTCTGACCATATTGGGAACCGTCTTCGGATTGCTGCTCGGCGTCGCCGCGCGCTATCTGAAAGTGGAAGGCAACCCGCTGGTCGCCGAGCTGGAGCAGCTGCTGCCAGGTTCGCAATGCGGACAATGCGGCTTTCCCGGATGCACCGGCGCCGCGCTGGCGCTGGCCGAGGGTAGCGCGCCGGTCACGTTGTGCCCGCCGGGCGGTCGCGCGCTGGCGCAGGCGCTGGCGGCCAGGCTCGGCATCGAGGCCGATCTTTCAGGCGTGGAGGACAAGGGCCCGATGATCGCCGAAGTGAAGGAAGAGATCTGCATCGGCTGCACGCGCTGCTTCAAGGTCTGCCCCACCGACGCCATCATGGGCGCGGCGCAGCAGATCCATGTGGTGTTCCGCGAGGCCTGCACCGCCTGCGGCAAGTGCGTCGACGTCTGTCCGACGGAATCACTCTCCCTGCAGCCCGTGCCGGTCACGCTGCAATCGTGGTACTGGAATAAACCGGAGGCTGCGCTATGAATCGGCATTTTCCTGGCAGCAGTAATGAGTCCAGCAGAATCCACCCCACTTTCATAAAGGAGGGCAGAGGGGATTTGAGCGCTCTGGCAGTCACTCCTTCCTTTAAATCCCCCTCAGTCCCCCTTTCAAAAAGGGGGAAGCGGTCGGTGAATATTCATAAGGTGGCGGCATGAAACTCTTTGACCTGCGCGGCGGCGTCCATCCCGAAGGCCGCAAGGAACTTTCGGTGGAGCGCCACATCCGCGCGTTGCCGTTGCCGAAAAGACTGTTCGTGCCCATGCAGCAACACATCGGCGCACCCGCCAGCCCTGCGGTGAACGTCGGCGACCATGTGCTGAAAGGCCAGCTCATCGCATCGGCGCAGGGTGCGGTCTCGTCTTCCATCCACGCTCCGACTTCCGGCACCATCACGGCACTCGGCGACCATGCCGTGCCGCATCCGTCCGGTCTGCCCGTTCCCACTTTTACGCTGGAGAGCGACGGCAGGGACGAATGGGTCGCGCTGCAGGGCTGTGACGATCCGTTCGCGCTGGCGCCTGAAGACATCGCCGCGCGCGTTGCCGCAGCCGGCATCGTCGGCCTCGGTGGCGCGACCTTCCCGTCGGCCCTGAAGCTCAACCTCAGCCGCAGCAGCGGCGTGCGGACGCTGATCGTCAACGGCGGCGAGTGCGAACCCTATCTGACCTGCGACGACCGCATCATGCGCGAGCGCGCTGTGGACATCGTCGAGGGCATACGCCTGATCGCGCACGCCGTGGACGCCAAAGAGATACTGGTCGGCATCGAGGACAACAAGCCGGAAGCCATCGCCGCGATGCAGGCGACCGCGCAGGGCAGTGCGGTCAGGATCGTGGTGATGCCGAGCATGTATCCCATGGGTTCAGAGAAGCAGATCGTTCAGGTGCTCACCGGCCGCGAGATCCCCGCCGGCGGACGTCCCGCCGATGTCGGTGTGCTGGTGCACAACGTCGCCACCGCCTTCGCCGTGCAGCAGGCGATCCGCCATGGCAAGCCGCTGATCTCGCGCATCGTCACCGTCAGCGGCGGCGCGATCAGGACCGCATGCAATGTGGAGGCCCTGGTCGGCACGCCGGTGCAGGAACTGATCGACTTCGCCGACGGCTACAGCCAGCCCGCGGTGCGCCTGGTGCTGGGCGGGCCGATGATGGGGCAGCAGTTCAGCAACACCCGTGTGCCGGTGGTGAAAGGCACCAGCGGCGTGCTCGCGCTGACCTCGAAGGAGATCGGCCAGTCCGAACCCGCGCCCTGCATCCGCTGCACGACCTGCATGCGCGCCTGCCCGGTCGGCCTGCTGCCGCTGGAGATGGTGGCGCACATCCGCGCATCCAACTTGATCGGTGCGGTCGATCTGGGTCTGAAGGACTGCATCGCCTGCGGCTCCTGTTCCTATGTCTGTCCGGCGCATATCCCGCTCGTGCACTACTTCAACTACGCCAAGGGCGACCTCGCCGCGCAAGAACGCAGCAAGCTGAAACAGGAAGCGACGAAGAAGCTGGCCGATGCCCGCACCGAACGTCTGGCGCGCATCGAGCGCGAGCGTGCGGAAGCGGCGGCGAAACGCAAGGCGGCGCGCGAGGCGAAGGAACGTGCTGCGAAGGAAGCGGCTAAGGCGGCGGAGGAGACAGCATGAGTGCGGTTTTGAATTTCAAGCTCCTTCCCCCTTGCAGGGGTAAGGTTGGGTTGGGGGTAGGAGTGTGGCGCAACGATTCTACCCTCACCCTAGCCCTCTCCCTGCAAGGGAGAGGGGATGAGTGGGTTGCGCAGCAGGAAAGTTACCTATCATGAACCCCATCGCCCATTCCCCCCACGCCCACGCGCCTATCTCCATCGGCAAGGTAATGGCCACCGTGCTGCTCGCGCTCACGCCTGCCACCTTGTTCGGTTTCTGGTTGTACGGTTGGCCCGCCGTCAACCTGTGGGCGGTGGCGCTCATCGCCGCCATCGCGGGCGAAGCCTTCGTCGTGCGCATGCAGGGCCGCAAGGTGCGCCCGGTCATCATGGACGGTTCCGGCATCCTCACCGCCTGGCTGCTGGCCTTGTCGTTGCCGCCATATGCGCCCTGGTGGATCGCGGTGCTGGGCAGCCTGTTCGCGGTCATCATCGGCAAGCAGGTGTTCGGCGGACTGGGGCAGAACGTATTCAACCCGGCGATGGCCGCGCGCGTGATGCTGCTGATCTCCTTCCCGCTTGAGATGACCACCTGGGTCGCGCCTTCGCAGGCACCGGGGTTGATCGAAAGCCTGCGCATCACTTTCTTCAGCCAACCCATCGACGGCATGGCCAGCGCCTCGCTGCTCGGCCACGTGAAGACCGAGTTCACGCGTGGCATCGGACTCGATCAGGCACTCGTCGGCCATTACGTGCCGATGGATATGTTGTGGGGCAGCCGTGCGGGCAGTCTGGGCGAGACGGCAGCGGTGCTGCTGCTCATCGGCGGCCTGTTCCTCATCGCGCGCCGCATCATCACTTGGCACGCGCCGTTCGCCATGCTGATCGGTGTGGCCGTACCCGCGCTGCTGTTCAATATGATCGACGGTAACCATTACGCCGGGCCGATGGTGCACCTGCTTTCGGGCGGCCTGATGCTGGGCGCGTTCTTCATCATCACCGATCCGGTGACCTCGCCCAACACTGCGCTGGGGCAGTTCATCTTCGGTCTGTCCTGCGGCTTGCTCACCTGGATCATCCGCACCTGGGGCGGTTATCCGGAAGGTGTGGCATTCGCCGTGCTGCTGATGAACGCGGCCACGCCCATCATCGACCAGTACGTCAAACCGCGGATATACGGTCGCGACCGCAAGGGCGCCGCGCTGACCGTGAAGAAGGAGGCGTGAGATGAATCTCGAAGAATTGCGCGGCAAGTTGAGTTACCAGGGCATCCTGCTCGGTGGCGTGGCGCTGCTCACCAGTGCAGCATTGGCTTACGCATCGCGCGCCACCGAAGCGGACATCAAGGCGGCAGAAGCGGCCGACCTCAAGCAGTCGCTGGCGCAGGTGCTGCCCGGCGAATACGACAACGACCTGCTCAAGGACACCGTCACGCTGCCCGGCAGCCGCGGCGATGTGCTGGTCTATCGCGGCCGCCGCGCGGGCAAGGTGGAGGCGGTGGTGTATCAGGTGGTAGGCAACGGCTATGCGGGCAACATCGTGTGCGTGATGGGCGTGTCGCGCGAGGGCAAGATACTCGGCGTGCGCGTGATCAGCCACAAGGAAACGCCGGGACTGGGCGACAAGATCGAACCGGCCAAGGCGAAATGGATCTTCGATTTCGATGGCAAGTTTCTGGGCGATCCGGCGGCGGACAAATGGGCGGTAAAAAAGGATGGCGGCGTGTTCGACCAGTTCGCCGGCGCCACCATCACGCCGCGCGGCGTGGTGAACGCGGTGAAGGGCGGGCTGGAGTTCTTCGATGCCAGCAAGCCGCAGTTGCTGGATGAGGAATTACAAGGTGTCAAAAAATGAAGTTGCGCTTACCAAAGTTTCTACCCCCACCCTATCCCTTCCCCTGCAAGGAGGAGGGGACTGACACCTTCCCCCTTCCAGGGGGAAGGTTGGGATGGGGGTACGACCGAAGTACAACCTCCCTCATTATTGTTGGAGCACAAGCATGAACGAAAAATACGCCCGCATCACCCGCGACGGACTGTGGGACAACAACGTCGTGTTCGCGCAGATGCTTGCGCTGTGCCCGACATTGGCAGTGACCAGCTCCGCCACCAACGGACTCGGCATGGGGTTGGCGACCACGGCGGTGCTGCTGCTCTCCAACATCATCATCTCCAGTGTGCGCCAGTTCATCAGCGCCGAGGTGCGCATCCCGGTCTATATCGTGCTGATCGCCACGCTGGTGACGCTGGTGGACATGAGCCTCAACGCCTGGGCGCACGAGCTGTACAAGGTGCTGGGCCTGTTCATCGCGCTGATCGTGGTCAACTGCGCCATCCTCGGCCGCGCCGAAGCGTTCGCCTCGAAATCGAACATCCCCGATTCGGCGCTGGACGGTCTGATGATGGGGCTGGGTTTCACCGCATCGCTGGTGGTGATCGGCGGCGTGCGCGAGGTATTCGGCAGCGGCACGCTGTTCGCCAACGCGCACCTGCTGCTCGGTCCGGCGTTCTCGTTTCTGGAGATGACAGTCATTCCTGAGTACAAAGGTTATCTGCTGATGATCCTGCCGCCGGGCGGATTCATGGTGGTGGGGCTGTTGCTCGCCGCCAAGCGCGTGCTGGATCAGCGCCGCGTGGCACGTGCTGCTGCGGCTGTCGTACCCGAAGCAGCCGCGAGTTAAAAGTATCCGTTCGTCCTGAGTCTGTCGAAGGATGAACGACTATAGAGTCTTATTGGACGCTCACCCTTCGACAGGCTCAGGGCGAGCGGATGATCAGGAGTGAATCATGCAGATCGGCGTCGCTTATTCCGAGCCAGTCAACCAGGTCTGGCTGCGCATCGAAGTGCCGGAGGAGGCGACCGTGCAACTCGCCATCGAGCAGTCCGGCATCCTCGGGAAATTCCCGCACATCGACCTCGCCGAGTGCAAGGTCGGCATCTTCGGCAAGCTGGCCGAACTGGATGGCATGCTGCGGCCGGGCGACCGAATCGAGATCTATCGCCCCATCACCGCCGACCCGGCGACGGTGCCGCGCCGGAAGATCGCGGGCGACGATGACGACGAATGATGCGCGCGGCAGATTTTCATTCCCTCTCCCCGCGTGCGGGGAGAGGGTTAGGGAGAGAGGCGACATTCCAGTCCTCTCGCCAGCCTTCTTCCGTCGAACCGGAGAGGGAGCAGGAGCCGTTTTTCTTTAACCCACCATCAGGAAAGTAGAACCATGCTATTCGATACCTACGAACAAAAAGGCCTGCTGTTCAACATGAACTTCAAGGAGAGCGAGGGCAAGCACGCCGCCTACCGCGGCGACCTCGTGCTGGAACTGGGCGAGGTCGGCGACGCGCTCGGCCACCGCAAGCCGCCGGTCTCCACCATCAAGAACACCGTGGTGCTGGCCGAAGACGACAAGATCAAGCTCTACGTCGGCAGCCTGGACGATCTGGCGCTGCTGCCGCGCATCCTCGACTACTACCAGGCCGATTTCGCGCCGGACGTGAAGCTCATCCTGTTCGTGGTCAACATCGCCAAGCCGCTGGTGATCGAGAAGGGCGGCTACAGCTTCTCCGCCATCTCCCTGCAGGAAGGCCTGATCTGGAACGAACTGATCGACCTCGCCGCGCTGGACAAGAGCGACTTCAAGGGCCAGTCGCCGACGGCAAAGATCGTCACCGTGTACCGCGCGCTGTCCGACTACCGGCCCAAGGGCGACAAGGTGTCGTTCGAGCAGGCGCTGACGCGCACGGTGGAGCTGGCGCGCGCCGGTCGCGGCCCGGTGTGATTTGAAACACCGCTGTCCGCGAAATGCACGAAGCAAGGTCCGATCAAGAATGAGGATATTGCCTTCCGTGGACTATCGTTCATAAGGGATCAAGCGCTATGCCCAAGGTCGGACTTTTCTTCGCGAGCAGCACCGGCAACACCCGGCGCATCGCCAAGGCCATCAAGAAACGTTTCGACGACGACACGATGGCCGACGCGCTCAACGTCAACAAGGCCACGCCGGAGCTGTTCGCCGGCTACAGCCGGCTCATACTCGGCACTTCCACGCTGGGTGGCGGCGCGCTGCCGGGCCTGTCCACCGACTGCATGGGCGGCGGCTGGGAGGAGTTCCTGCCGCAACTGGAGCACATGGATTTCAGCGGCAAGACCATCGCGCTATTCGGTCTGGGCGACCAGTGCAAATACGCGGAAGAGTTCGTCGACGCGATGGGCATCCTGTACCGGTTCTTCAGGGCGCGCGGCGCCACGTTCGCGGGCAGATGGCCGGCCGACGGCTATGAGTTCATTGCATCCGGAGCACTGGTGGACGACGAATTCGTCGGCCTCGCACTGGATCAGGAGAACCAGAAGCTGATGACCGATGCGCGGCTGGACGCCTGGCTGAGACAGGTCGCGCCGGCGCTCGGCCTGCCGCTGCCGTCATGAGACAGGCCGCGCTTTCCCGCCGCCTGCGCGCGAAGAAACGCAGTCAGGCGCTCATCATCGGCGTCGTCGGCTACACCGCACAGACCTGGGCGCAGGTGAAGGCCACGGCGACTGATCCGCACTGTTTTGAGGACAGCTTCGAGAAATGGAAGGCGCTGGCCTTCGCCGCGCGGCGCGAGTTCCAGCGCTCCGGCGTGCGCGCGGTCGAATACCAGATCGAGCCGGACGTGTTCGCGGCATGGTGCCTGCAGCACCAGCAGGAGAACAACGCCACCGCGCGCGCCGAGTTCGTGTCGGAGAAGCTGAGCGCCGCCTATGAATGAGGCGCGCCGCGCCCCAAGCCAGTGCATATTCATCGCTGCGGGGCGGCGCAGGGCCGGCAAATCTCCGCCTGCCTCGACCTAACTCCATAAATATTGATGTAATAAAAGTCTGGCATGCTGCTTGCTGAGTTCTAGATACGGCCGTATGGCGGCTTCAATTCAGGATGAAACATGTCAAACACCGAAGTCTTTTTCAAATGGTCTCCCGATTACAGCGTCAACATCAGGACCATCGACAACCAGCACAAGGAGCTGGTCAATATCCTCAATCGTTTGTTCGTCGCGGTCTCCAGGCGCGAAGGCGACAAGGCCATCGCCGGCATTCTGGACGCGCTGACGAGCTATACCCAGACGCATTTCGCGCTGGAAGAGCGCTTGATGCAGCAGGCGAACTACAAGGATTTCGACGCGCACAAGGCGGAACACCAGAAGTTGCTCGACCAGCTCGACCAGCTGTGCAAGAAGCACATGCTCGAAGAAAAGCCGATCTATTTCGAGATGCTGGGCTTTCTGAAGACCTGGCTCAAGGAACATATCCAGGGCGTGGACACGAAATATAGCGCTGCCTTGCAGCAGGCCGGTTTCTCGGTCGCCGCATGGGAGCGCGAGGCGACTGCCGAGTTTGCGCACATGTCCGACGCCAAGAAATGGTGGGAGGTGTGGAAAGCGGCGTGACGCGCGAGGCCGCGCCGGCCGCACGGCGGGGCGTGCGCAGGGGCGGCTAGTCGCCGCCTCTCAATTCGTCCGCCAGGCAGCCGATGGGTTCGGCGAGCCTGCCTTCCGCATCCTGCTCGAAGCGCACCAGATAGATCTCCTCGGTGGGCATCTCCTGCGCGTGACCCACATTCACTACGACGCCGCGCGTGCCGGCCACGGCCAGCAAGGCTCCTGCCGCGACGCCGGGAATGACGCTCTCGCCGGTCTCTTCCAGTGCTTCGTTGTAGAGGTCCTGCGCGGCGAACACCATGTCGCCCATCTGGAATCTGCTCATATCTGCTCCCTCTGTCTCTTCAAATGCATCGCCAGCGCCGCGTCCATCATCGCGACGTGGGTGTCGAACCATTCCATCAGCCCTTCCTTCACATAGGCCCGCACCAGCGGCAAGTGGCCGCGCTTGAGGCTGCGGTTGAGTTGCTGCAACTCGCCCAGTACGCGGTGATGCTCGCCCTCGTGCTCGGGCAGGCCGCGGTATTTCGATTCACGCATCAGCACCCCTTCGGCTTTGAAATGGGCCGCGGTGTGGTTGACCAGCGCCTGGAACAGGGCCGGGAACTCGGCATTGCCGGCCGCGATGAGTGCTGCCACCTGCGCGACGAATTCGCGGTGGGTGATGTCCATCTCTTCCAGGCCCAGCGCGTGGCGCGTCTCGTTGAAGACGGGATAACTTTCGCGCGGCACTTCGTCCGTCCTCTCTCCCGCAGGAACAGAAGATTGCAGTCCTCGTTCGCATCCTCTCCCGCTTGCGGGAGAGGATTGAGGAGAGGGCACCCCAGGGAGAGAGTTAGAGAGAGGGGCTTCTCCGGGGAGAGGGTGTATTGCCTCGGGCCTGTTCATGCCGCCGCCAGACTACCGTCCCAGCTCTGCGCCGCCGTGAGGAAATCCGCCACGTCCGCGTTCACGATCTCGATGTTGAGCCGGTCCAGATAGCGTTTCTCCTTGTCGGTCGGGTGCGGGATCAGCGCCCAGCCGGCGGGCTTGTCCGCGCCGAAGATGACATCGGAGAACACCATGCGGTCGGTGTCGCGGTTCAGGCGCAGGCCGAGAGTCACATAGCGTTTGTTCTGGCGCGCGCGTTTGACGAAGGAGGGGATGGCGAAGCCGCCCATCAGCTCGGTGATGTAATCGACGAAGTCGGCGTCCGAGGCGATGTAGTTCGATTCCGGCAGCGGCGTGCCCAGCGGTTTGAACAGCACGGGCAGGCTGGTGTCCACCGCCTCCTGCTCGACGGGGGCATAGCTGCTGCCGTCGTACTGGAACAGGCGGAAACGGAAGCCGGTGCCTGCCATGCGCGCGATGCCGACGATCAGCGTGTGCGGCGTACCGGCATATTGTTTCTGGATCTGCGTGTCGCGGTTGGCATCCACGACATAGGGCAGCTTCTGCTGCGCCAGCCAGGCGTGCAGCGCCGAGGTGCTCCATTGCGTGTCACGGTAGGTGGCATCGAGGAAATTGTTCACTGCCTTGCGGCCGCGCTTCAGCTCCACATTCATCGCCGCCCGCGGGAACTCGTACATCAGCTTGGGCGCCATCGGCTGGCCGTTGTTCATCGCCAGGATCAGGCTCTCGCTGTCGGCCGGGATGGCGCGGCCCGTGGCCGGGTCGATCACGCCGTTCAGCGCGCCGGGGCCGAGATAGGGGACGACCGTGCCGTCAGACAGGCCGGAAAAGATAGCGTCGAATGCCGTACTCATGTGGAATGACTCCTCGTGGTGGTGACACGGGAATCATTCGCAATAAACGGGCCAGAGGGCAGTTCCAGTACCGGCGCGGGTTACAGCTGGGCGGGGTTTGGAGGGAATGCGACAAAATCGGAAACCATGTCGCACAAGGGTGCGGGGGTAGGGCAAAGAAAGCCGTTCGCCCTGAGTTTGTCGAAGGGGGGTACGTCCCCTATTGTTTTCGGTGTTCCCACAAGACATAAAAACTGGTCGACCAGTTGAAAATCATCAGTCACGACAAGATGGCTTGACCTATAATAAGACCATTATTTTGGTCTTAACTGGAGGGCGTCATGGAGCAGCTTTATGCCAATGCATCAGTCAGCATCAGCGAATTGAAGAAGAATCCTTCAGCCATCATTCAGCGCGCTGATGGCTTTGCGGTTGCAATCCTTAATCACAATCGCCCGGTGGCGTACCTGGTTCCCGTGGATGCTTTCGAGGCGATGATGGATCAATTGGACGACCAAGCGCTTGTGCGCTTGGTCAAAGAACGGCAATCCGAGAAATCGGTCGAGGTTAAGCTGGATGATCTATAGGCTTGAATTCAAGACTTCTGCGCATAAGGAATGGCAGAAGCTGGATGGCCGAATCCGCGAACAGTTCAAAAAGAAACTGATCGAGCGACTGGCGCAGCCACGCGTCGAATCGGCGCGGCTTGCCGGCATGATGCCGGATTGCTACAAAATCAAATTGCGCGCTGCCGGGTATCGACTGGTCTACCAGGTGGAAGATGCAACCATCACAGTCATCGTTGTGGCGGTGGGCAAGCGCGAAGACAGCGCGGTGTATCTGGCGGCAGCGAAGCGGGTTAAATGATCGCGCGTCTCACCAGCAGAGGCCAGGTCACCATTCCCAAGCAGATACGGGATGCCCTCAATATGGAGCCGGGCTGTTCGGTGCAGTTCTGCTTCAATCAGGAAGGCGATGTCGTCATCCACAAAGTCGACGCGAAGACCAGCCGCAAACCGGACCGCTTCGAGGCCGCGCGGCAAGGCCGACATCAAATGGCGTACCAAGGATCTGATGGCGCTGTTGCGTGCTGGGCCAGGCTTGTAGGGAATACGGAAGCAGGCCGGCTTTGCTGGGCGTCAGGTTGCAGAACAAATGCGATGCTGACCCCGAATCGCTATTTCATTCCTTCCATTCGGCGCTGGCACCCTTTAGGATCAGTTCGAGAAGTTCCTGCCGTGATTCAGGTTGTGACTTGAACATCGCAATTGCGTCAGACAGCGAGAGGCTGAATTCCTGCCAGTAGCCAGTAGGTAGGTGAAGAACGATGCATCCCGGAACTTTTTTTGGCGAAGGGAGGAACATAAATGGCCCGACCTTAATCCTTTCGCCAGGAAGTATCTGCTCCCAGAAGGCTTTCTTCTCCTGCCAGTGCATATTTGCATAGTGATCTGTTACCGAGTGATAGAGCTTGTGGCATTTCTCACAGAAGGTATCCAAATCTGCATCGTCATATTCCCAAGGCTTACGTCCGCGTATGTATCGCTTGTGGTGAACATGGAGCGGCTTATCGTCTGCGCGACAGCCGGAACATGCCCATCCATCGCGCTGCATGATCTCCAGCCGCCTTCTCTGCCACTTCGGATGTTTTAAATCGTCGACGTAGCTCATGGCGGACTTCTCAGAGCCAATGGGATCAGCATCACAATCCTCAATCACACCGCCCGCGCACTTTGCGCGTGCAACTTGATCCCCAGCGCATTCGTCACTTTCAGGATGGTCGCAAAGCTGGGGTTGCCCTCACCTGATAGCGCCTTGTACAGGCTTTCGCGTCCCAGTCCGGTTTCCTTGGCCAGTTGCGTCATGCCTTTGGCGCGGGCGATGTTGCCGAGCGCCTTGGCGATGAAGGCGGCATCGTCACCGGCCTCTTCCAGGCAGGCTTCAAGGTAGAGCGCCATGTCTTCATCGGTCTTCAGGTGTTCGGCGCTGTCCCATTTTTTCAGTTTGATCTTTGCCATGATTGCCTCCTAAATCTGCCGCGCGATTTCGAGCGCATTCTTGATGTCTTTTGCCTGGGTGGATTTGTCGCCGCCTGCCAGCAGGATGACGATCTCCATTCCTCGTTGCGTGAAATAGATGCGATAGCCCGGTCCATGGTGGATACGCATCTCGGAAACGCCTTCGCCTACGGGCTTGCAGTCACCGAGGTTTCCTTCCTCCGCGCGGTCGATGCGAATCTGTATGCGACGCGCAGCCTGCCGGTCCTTCAAGCTTGAGAACCATGTGTCGAAGACTTCCGTAGTCAGGATGGACTTCATGGATGAAGTGTATTATTTGGGATACGGCATGTCAATTCGCCTTCACGGCGCTGCCGCTAATACGCCGCAATACTCACCTCATACAACCCGCCGATCACGGTGTACTCATCCTCCCCCTGCAACATCCCCGGCAGCAGTCTCGTATAGCAGAACACTTTGGATAGCGGCACGCGCGTGCTGAGCAGGTAGTCGCCGAATTCGTCGGCGCGTTCGCGGTTGGCGGTGAAGGAATTCAAATTGTTGAACAGCACCACGCGGTGTTTGTTGTCCAGCGTCGCCAGTGTCTCGTGTTCATCAACGCGGTTGACGCCGCGATAGAGGGTGAGATGGGTCTCGTTGGGATAGAGTCTCGCGAGTTCGTATTGGCAGTAGGTGTAGAGCAGGTCGAACTGCGATTCGAGCGCGTTGGTGCCATACAGTGCAGTGGCGCGCATCTCCAGGTAACGGCGGTAGGCTTCGCCGGAGAGGTCGCGTATCTGTCCGCCGTGGTGTCTTGGCAATAAGCCGAAGCGCGATTCCACCCAGCCTTTCAATGCCGCGCCTTCGCGGCCATCCGCATCGAAGCTCCAGCCGCGCACCATGCGCAGGTAGTCGGCTTTCTGTCTCTTGTGTGTCGCCTTCGATGAATAGCCCGCCTGCTCCGGCTCGTCGAGGTAGAACGATGCGTTCATGTGCATGGCGAAGGCATCGGCTCTTTCTTTGGCGTCGTCGATCTTGTCGAGCAGCGCGAACAGGCCGCGGTGGAATTGGGCGACGCCGTCGAGTTCGAGCGCGACGGGGGAGCGCTGGAAGGTGAGACCGCCGAGGATGTCGGCGGGGAGGTTGCAGCGGTTGATGGGCAATCGGGCGGAGTGGGGCAGGGCAACGGACTGACTTGTCGGTACTGCTACAAAGGCCTCGTTCTTGTTGGGTTCCACATCCGCCAACACGTTTTGCGCTAAATCACTTTTCTTATGCATTTCAGGCGGTTGGACGTTTGTCGGAGGGGTGGCACGGAGCTTGCGATGTATTGGGTGCGAGCGACAGTTT
>JBQGEN010000283.1:0-1829 GCA_052039615.1 Sideroxyarcus sp.
GCCTGCCGCTTCGGCGCTTTCGATGTTCTGTAACGAACCGACGACGTTAAAAATTCCCATCGGAAAGATGACCGAAAAATAACTCAGAAAGCCGGGATGTGAGAGTGCCTCCCAAAGCGGACCACCGGCAAAGACCGGCATTGCCCAAGCATAGGTTAAATTCCCCTTTCCAGTCATGGTGCCCAGCAACCACCCAAGCAACGTACCCACGGCAATCGCGATCATACCTCCCGGCAAGCCGAGCGGAAATTTCTGATGGGAGAAATATGCCACAAAGATAATCGCCATCGGCACCATGGCGACCAAAGGCTGGGCAAAAATTTTGAAAGTAAAATCCATGGAAATGAATGTAATCGCGATGCCCGCGAGCGCTGACAATAACGCAGCTCGCGGCGTTACGCGCCGCACGCTTTCAGCGATAAAAGCGCAGATAATTTCGATGACGCCGTTGAGAAAGCAAGCAACCAGCCCGATTTTCCATGCCCAGATCGGATCTTTGGTCTCCTGATAGATCGGCAACATGATGAAGAAAACAAAAGCAAAGAGGCTGACCGTGTTGATGCCGTAGGGCAAAGCGGTTACGTCTTCCCGTCCCGTTTCTCGCGCAAGCTGACGGGCCTGCCAGGCGTAGAAGACGTTGCCTACTAGAATCGAAATCGCCGCTCCGGGGAGAATGCGCCCGAAGATATAACTATCCGGTAGATGAATAAGCTCGCGGCAAAGGCTCACGATGAGAATAAGCTGGATCAAATTATCGATCATGAGACCGAAGAAACCGTCCAAATCTTTGCGGACGAACCACGGTGGATCAAATGATTGTTGTGACATGAAAACCACTCCACGTAGTGGAATTCGCAAAATGTAGCCGTCTCTGCGCGTCGCTGTCAAACCAAGGAGATTTGCTTGGCTATTTGGAACTTAAGATTTTTGCGTTTCTCCTACGACGCACTAACACTGAAGCCCGCCCGATCGCTAAGTAATTCGCATAATTTCCAAACACCGCCCTGGCCAAGTTTCGTTTTATTCGGCCACTTTTGTCACTGAGGCAGGGTTTCGATCGGCTCAGAAAGCTGGAAGAGCGATGATTCTACCAAGGCCTTTTCTGGCCTTTTCATTGCATTGCGTGCGTGCGGAAGCGACTTACATAAGGAGGGGCTAATGTTCGATTCGAAAAAAACTTCTATGCTGCTGCTTTCGGGGCTCTTGCTTTCATCAATGACCGGGTGCAGCTCTTCGTTCAGAGGCGTGTCTGAAGCCAACACCGCTTCCACCGTGCCGGAGCCTACGATCTTGCAAGCTAAGACTGCAGCGATTCCATCGCTGGACGCGCGCGTCACGAAGCTTGTGTTTTTTAATAGCAGTGCCGCCGATATCGCACCTTTGCAAAACCCGACATACAAAACCCGGTTCGAACATGCCGCTACGACGAGAGTTCACCCGGAAATTTACCTCGAGTATCCCGCCCCCGGAAAGAAGATTTATTTCACAATGACGGTCCATATCCGTGAGAATACAAGAACGTTCAGAATCGTAGATTACGACACCCGGATAGAACCCGACTGGACTTCGTCGCACCACTCCGTCGGTATAGGGGTACTAGGTCCAGGGAAATGGCGGGCCGGCAGCTACGAGGCAGACGTCTACATAAACGGCGAGAAGGTCGCGATGGGCTCCTTTCAAGTTTACTAACCAGAGTGATCCGAGAGCCCGTAATTCGATAATCATTGCGCTGCTTCTTCTCTGTGATCACACATGGTTGGAGCAGCGCAATCGTTCCCCGATGATCCTTCACCATTACTTAGTCTCGAAAATCAACCACACCTAGTTGG
>JBQGEN010000284.1:0-17154 GCA_052039615.1 Sideroxyarcus sp.
ATTGTGCCGCGCGCGTTTGTTCGGTTGCGCAAAGGCCGAGGTCTCGTAATGTCCGTAGCCGTGCGCAGCCAGCAGCGCCTCGATTTCCTGCTGCATCTCGCTGCTGGCATCGTCGTCCGGCAACGGCGGCGGGTTGCGGTAAAACAGCGTGTTCGGCTCCAGCGTCAGGTGATAACAGGACAGATGCTGCGGCTTGAATTTCAGCGCGGTCTGCACATCCTGCAACGCCTGCTCCAGCGTCTGCCGCGGCAGCGCGTACATCAGGTCGAGGTTGATGTTGTCGAAATGGCGCTGCGCGATTTCGATGGCCTGCTTGGCCTCAGCGGCCGTGTGGATGCGCCCCAGCGCCTGCAACTGTGCATCGTTGAAGCTCTGGATGCCCAAAGACAGACGGTTCACCCCCGCGTCGCGATATGCCGCAAAACGTCCCGCCTCAACCGTGCCGGGATTTGCCTCCAGCGTGATTTCGGCATTGAGGTCGAGCGGCAGGAGCATGCGCACCTGGCGCAGGATCTCCGCCACACTTTCGCCCGAGAGCAGGCTGGGCGTGCCGCCGCCGAAGAACACGGTATAGACCTTGCGCCCCCAGATCTGCGGCAACGCCAGCTCCAGGTCGCGCACCAGGGCGGCAACGTACTCCTTCTCGGGAAATGCCCCGCGCGCCTCGTGCGAATTGAAATCGCAATACGGGCATTTGCGCACGCACCAGGGAATATGAATGTACAGCGAGAGCGGCGGCAATGCCTGAAAATTGACCCCGGAATTCATTGAAAGGGATTTGATCCCGACGGGCTGCAGCGGGTGGGTGGACATAGTGAGCGCTACGTCCCTACATCTTCAGCTTCAGTTTTTCCAGCAACACCTTCATTGCCCGGCCCCTGTGGCTGATCGCGTGCTTCTCGTCGTGGCTCAATTCGGAACTCATCTTGCCGAGTTCCGGCAGCCAGAACATAGGGTCGTAGCCGAAGCCGCCGTCGCCGCGTTCTGCGTGCGCGATCTCGCCGTGCCACTCGCCTTCGGCAATGATGGGCTGCGGATCGTCGGCATGGCGCACCAGCACCAGCACGCAGTAGTAATGAGCGCGACGATCGGAGATGCCCTGCATGTCTTGCAGCAGCTTGTCGTTATTGCGCCGGTCCGACTTGGGACTGTCTCCTGCATAACGCGCCGACTGTACTCCGGGCGCACCGCCTAGCGCATCGACGCAAATGCCGGAGTCGTCCGCCAATGCCGGCAGTCCGCTTGCGCGGCTGACGTGGCGTGCCTTGGCGAGCGCATTCTCGACAAAAGTGCAGTGCGGCTCCTCGGCCTCGGAGATGCCGAGTTGCGACTGCGTCAGCACCTCGATGCCGAGTGGTGCGAGCATGTGCTGAAACTCGCGCAGCTTGCCGGGATTGTTGGAGGCGACGACGAGCTTCTGCACAGCTTTATTCCGCCAGCGCAGCACGCTGCTTTTCAACCAGCTGCGCGATGCCGTTCTTTGCCAGCTCCAGCAACGTATCCATCTCCTCGCGCGTGAACGGGTGGCCTTCCGCCGTACCCTGCACTTCGACAAAGTGGCCGTTGCCCAGCATCACCACGTTCATGTCGGTGTCGCAGGCGGAGTCTTCGACATAGTCGAGGTCGAGCACCGGCATGCCTTCGTATATTCCGACGGAAATGGCGGCGACGAAATCCCTGAGCGGCGTTTCCTTGATCAGGCCCTTGCCCATCAGGCCACTCACCGCATCGTGCAACGCGACGAAGGCGCCGGTGATGCTGGCGGTGCGGGTACCGCCGTCGGCCTGGATCACGTCGCAGTCGATCTGGATGGTGCGCTCGCCCAGCTTGCCAAGGTCGACCACGGCGCGCAGGCTGCGACCGATCAGGCGCTGGATCTCCTGGGTGCGACCGGATTGCTTGCCCTTCGCCGCTTCGCGGCTCATGCGTTCGCCGGTCGAGCGCGGCAGCATGCCATATTCCGCCGTCACCCAGCCTTCGCCGCTGCCTTTCTTGTGCGGCGGCACGCGTTCTTCCACGCTGGCGGTGCAAATCACCTTGGTATCGCCGCATTCGATGAGCACCGAGCCTTCGGCATGTTTGGTGTAATGACGGGTGATGCGGATGGAACGCAGCTGGTCTGGCTTACGCTGACTGGGACGCATGACGGGAACCTCGGAAATGATGTAAACGGCGCGGATTATAGCGGACTTCTTCAGAAGCCCTTGGGTGCGGGGCGCTCGTCGAGCACCACGCACGTTGGCGTTTCGGTCGCATGCTCCTGCTCGCTCTCGCCCAGGCGCGCCACCACTGCGGTGGTATTGTCGGCTCGCATGCCCTCGCGGGAAACGGCCAGACCGATCAGTTCGTCCAGCTTTTCGCCCAAAAAAGGCTCCGCTGTCAGCTTTGCCATCTCGACGTCGGTCAGCGGACTCCAGAAACCGTCGCTGCACAGCAGCAGCGTATCGCCGCCCTGCACCGCAGTCGGTTGCGAGACATCGACATAGAACATGTCCTCCACGCCGCCCAGACAGTTGGTAATCTTGTTGCGGTCGGGGTGCGTCTTCATCTCGTCCGCGCTGATGATGCCCCAGTCCGCCCACTGCTGCACGACGGAGTGGTCGTGCGTCACGCCAGCTACCGCCTCTTCGCGCAACAGATAGCAGCGCGAGTCTCCGGCGTGCGCCCACCAGGCATGCCCGTCCTGCACCAACGCCGCCACACAGGTTGTGCCGGGATTGCCGCCGAGCTGCTGTTCGCGCGCGTAGTCGAATATGGCATCGTGCCCCGTACGCATAGTCTCGCGAAGAAAGACCTCCGGCTCTTTCACGCGCCCATCCCTCAACCTGCCGAATGCGCGCATGAAAGTCAGCACTGCGATCTGCGCCGCGACCTCGCCGTGCAGATGGCCGCCCATGCCGTCGGCTCGCACCAGCAATAGCGCGTCATTGGTATAGGCATAGCCCACCCGATCCTGGTTGTAGGTGCGTGCGCCGATGTGGTTGGCCTGATGGACTGCGAACTTCATTTTTTCCCTGTTTTATGATGTGCCGACGTTGGCGGGGGAGCAGCGCCAAGCCCCAATCGTAATATAATGCGCCGCGTTCAGCCCATGTTTTTTCCACCTCACCCGGAGTCCGCAATGATCTACAGCATGACCGGCTTTGCCGCCGTCGCCGCCGAACTCGATACCGGCTCTCTCACGCTGGAACTGCGCTCGGTCAATAGCCGCTACCTCGACCTGCAGTTGCGCATGCCGGACGAACTGCGCACGCATGAGCCCGTTCTGCGCGAAGCCATCGCGGCACAGATGAGCCGCGGCAAGGTGGAGTGCCGCATCAACTTTGCCGCTCGCCAATCGGTGCAGAATCCGGCCCATCTCAACCCGTCACTGCTGCGGCAATTGGCACAATGGAGCGAACAGATCCGCAATGTCCTGCCCGACGCGCGCGAACTCGGCGTCGCCGACGTGCTGGGCTGGAAGGGCATGCTGGAAAGCGCCGCGCTTCCGCCCGAGACTTTGCATGCCACCCTGCAAAGCCTGCTGCAGCAGGCTCTGGCGGATTTCGCCGCGGCCCGCCGGCGCGAAGGCGAAAAACTTCGGGCGTTCCTGCTGGAGCGGGTGACGCAGATCGAGGCGTTGCGCATCGGCGTCTCCCCGCGCATCCCCGACGCCATTACCGCTTACGAAGCCAAGTTGCGCGCGCGCCTGCTTGATGCGCTGGGCAGCGATGACGACGAGCGCGTGCGCCAGGAGATCACGCTCTACGCCAGCAAGATCGACGTGGACGAGGAGCTTTCGCGCTTGCAGACCCACCTCACCGAGATGCAGCGCGTACTGGCCAAGGGCGGCGCGGTCGGCAAGCGACTGGACTTCCTGATGCAGGAGCTGCACCGCGAGGCCAATACCCTCGGCTCGAAATCCGTGGACGCCGAAGTCTCGCGAACCGCGATGGAAATCAAGATCCTCGTCGAACAGATGCGCGAGCAGATACAGAATATCGAATAGGAGAACAGCATGTCCGGCAATCTTTTCATCATCAGCGCGCCCTCCGGCGCGGGCAAAACCACGCTGGTTGGCGCGCTGCTGCGCAGCAAGACCCAGATCGCCCTCTCGATTTCCTATACCACGCGCGCCCCGCGCCCCGGCGAGACCGACGGCAAGGAATACCACTTCGTCAGCCGCGAGCAGTTCCTGCGCATGACCGAGCAGGGCGACTTTCTGGAGAGCGCGGAGGTGTACGGCAATCTCTATGGCACCTCGCAGTCCTGGATCGAAAAGCAGCTTGCCTCGGGGCGCGACATCCTGCTCGAGATCGACTGGCAGGGCGCGGCCCAAGTGCGCAAACTGATGCCGCAGGCCATTTCGATCTTTGTTCTGCCGCCGTCGCTGGCGGCACTGGAAACGCGCCTGAAGGGCCGCGGCCAGGACAGCGCCGAGATCATCGCGCGCCGCCTGCGCGCCGCGCAGGAGGACATCTCCCATGTCGCCGAGTTCGACTATGTTATTATTAACGACAAGCTAGACGAGGCATTGCAGCAGCTCGACGCGGTGATCACCGCACTCGGTCTGCGCCGCAGCTGCCAACTTTCTCGTCATGCAGCACTCATCAACCAGTTGCAGAAATAGGAGCACACCATGGCACGTATCACCGTCGAAGATTGCATGAAGCACATCCCCAATCGTTTCGAACTGACCTTGTCCGCCGCCTACCGCGCGCGCCAGTTGGCGAACGGCGCCGGCTATCTGGTGGAGAACACCAAGGACAAAGCCACCGTTGTCGCCCTGCGCGAGATCAGCGAAGGCAAGGTCGGCATCGAGATCCTCAATCGCGGCATGGCCTGATCTCATGCCGCCGGATTTCCTCCGGCGGCTTTTTTGTCGCATGTCCCATGCCGCAGACCGATGCTGAAACGCTCGTTCAAGAGGTCTCCACCTATCTGAAGCCCAGGGATGTGGCGCAGATCGAAGCTGCGCTCGCCTTCAGCCGCTCGGCCCACGAGGGGCAGTTGCGCCAGTCGGGTGAACCATATGTCACCCATCCCATCGCCGTCGCGCGTATCCTCACCCCGTTGCACCTCGACGCGCAGGCCATCGCGGCCGCGTTGCTGCATGATGTGGCCGAGGACACCGGCATCACCATCGACCAGATTGCCGAACAGTTCGGCAAGCCCGTGGCCGAACTGGTGGACGGACTGAGCAAGCTGGACAAACTGAAGTTCGAAACCAGGGAAGACGCGCAGGCGGAGAACTTTCGCAAGATGCTGATGGCGATGGCGCGCGATGTGCGCGTCATCCTGATCAAGCTTGCCGATCGCCTGCACAATATGCGCACGCTGGATTCCGTCTCGCGGGAGAAGAGCGAACGCATTGCGCGCGAAACGATGGATATCTATGCTCCCATCGCCAATCGGCTCGGCCTTAACAGCGTCTATCAAGAACTGGAAGACCTCAGCTTCAAATATCTCCATCCACACCGCTACCACGTGCTGTCCAAGGCGCTCAAGGTCGCTCGCGGCAATCGACGCGAGGTGGTGAGCAAGATACTGGAAGCGATACGCCTGCGTTTGGACGAGAACCATATTCAGGCTGAAGTGCGTGGGCGCGAAAAGCATCTCTACGGCATCTACCAGAAGATGCAGGCCAAGTCGCTGGCTTTTTCGCAAGTGCTCGATATCTACGGTTTCCGTGTGCTGGTCGATGACGTGCCCTCGTGCTATCTCGCACTAGGCCTTCTGCACGGTCTGTACAAGCCCTTTCCCGGCAGATTTAAGGATTACATCGCCATCCCCAAGGCCAACGGCTACCAGTCGCTGCATACCGCACTGTTCGGGCCGTTCGGAACACCCATCGAGGTACAGATACGCACGCATGAGATGAACAGGCTGGCCGAGAGCGGCGTGGCTTCGCACTGGCTGTACAAATCATCTGAGACGCAGATCAACGAATTGCACCAGAAAACGCATCAATGGCTGCAGAACCTGCTGGAGAGCCTTGCGCAGAGCGGCGATTCGGTCGAATTCCTGGAGCACCTTAAGATCGACCTGTTCCCGGACGAGGTCTATGTGTTCTCGCCCAAGGGCAAGATCTTCGCCCTGCCCCGCGGCGCCACTGCGGTGGACTTCGCGTACAACGTGCACACCGACATTGGCAATCGCTGCGTCGCGGCCAAGGTCAATTCCGAACTTGTTCCATTGCGCACCGAATTGCGCAACGGCGACCGCGTCGAGATCATCTCCGCCCCGCTCGCGCACCCGAACCCGGCATGGCTGAGCTACGTCGTCACCAGCAAGGCGCGCGGCGAGATCCGCCATGCGCTCAAGACCATGCATTTGGAGGAGTCGGCCAAACTCGGCGAACGCCTGCTCGGCCAGGCCCTCAACTCCCTCGGCATCCGGTTGCACGATATCCCGGACCTGTGCTGGGAGCGCGTGCTCAGGGAAACCGGCGCCAAATCGCGGCAGGAAATATTTGCAGATGTCGGCCTCGGGCGCCGCCTGAACATGGTCATTGCCCGCCAACTGGCCAAGTTGAGCGAGGGCGAGGGCGCGCGACCCGACGCCGCCCCCACCGGCATTATTACCCTGCTCGGCACCGAAGGCATGGCGGTACAGTACGCCAAGTGCTGCCGCCCGATCCCAGGCGACCCCATCATCGGCGTCATCAAGAGCGGACTGGGACTTGTCGTCCATACCCATGATTGCCCCAGCTTGCGCAAGGGCCGCAACGGCGGCGAAGAATGGATGGACGTGGTCTGGGACAAGAACATCAGCAAGCTGTTCGAGGTCAGTATCAAGCTGATTGTCGCCAACCAGCGCGGTGTGTTGGCCAAAGTCGCCTCCTCCATCGCTGATGCAGAATCCAACATCGAGAACGTTCACTTCACCAGTGAGGGGGAATACACGGCCCTTTACTTCACGCTGCAGGTGAGTAACCGCCTGCACCTCGCCAATGTCATGCGCGACCTGCGCAAGATTCCCGAGGTGATACGTATCACCCGGGTCAAGAATATCCCGGCCTAGCGTCTAGCCCCAGGCTGCTTATGAAGGCAACCCTCAAGCCCGGCATCAAGTACGCACACACATTCCTGGTGCCATCATCGAAGACCGTGCCTGCCCTGTACCCGGAGGCCGACGAGTTTCTGGCCATGCCCGAAGTGTTCGCCACAGGCTTCATGGTCGGGCTTCTTGAATGGGCCTGCATCAAATGCGTCAATCCGCATATCGATTGGCCTGCCGAGCAGACCTTGGGCACGCATATCGATGTGAGCCACCAGGCCGCCACCCCGCCCGGTCTGGAGGTCACGGTGTCAGTCGAATTGATGGAGGTGAATGGCAGAAAACTGGTGTTCCGGGTGGAGGCGCATGACGGCGTGGACCTGATCTCCAAGGGCCGGCATGAGCGCTTCATCGTCAACAGGGAAAAGTTCGATGCCAAGGTCGCGGAGAAGTCCTGCCGCTGATACGCCGCCCCGGCGATTGCCGTTGTAGTTCAGCCTTTGAAACGCCGCAGCATTTCCAGCATTGCCGCCGCCTTGTCCAGGGTTTCCTGATATTCAGCCGCGCAGGTCGAATCGGCAACGATGCCACCGCCCGCCCAGCAGCGAATTTCCCGATTCGAATAGACCAGCGTGCGAATGACGATGTTGCTGTCCATATTGCCGTCATGCCCGACATAGCCGATGGCGCCGCAATACACCCCGCGCCGATGCGGTTCGATCTGTTCGATGATCTCCATCGCGCGCTGCTTGGGCGCACCGGTGATCGAGCCGCCGGGGAAGCAGGCCCGCAACGCATCGAGCGCGCCATATCCTTCTTTCAACCTGCCTTGTACCGTGCTGACCAGATGGTGCACGTTGGCAAAACTCTCCACCTCGAACAAGCCCGGAGTGCGCACCGAGCCCGGCTCGCAGCATTTGCCAAGATCGTTGCGCAGCAAATCGACGATCATCAGGTTCTCGGCGCGGTCTTTGGGGTGATGCGCCAGCTCGCGCGCCAACGCTGCGTCTTTGTTCGCATCCGCACTACGCGCGCGCGTGCCTTTGATCGGCCTGGTCTCCACGTTGCCATCGCGCACCGACAAAAAGCGCTCTGGCGAGGCGCACAGGATCTGTACATGTGGCCAGTCCAGAAACGCGGCATACGGTGCCGGACTCCGGCGGCGCAGCTCGGTGTATGCGACAAAGGCATCGCCCGCCGCCCGAGCTGCAAAGCGTTGGGCGAGGTTGACCTGATAGCAGTCGCCCGCCTGCAGATATCCCTGTATTTTGTCGAATGCGCATTGATATCCGGCGCGCGTGAGGTTGGAGACTACGCCTCCGTCTACGCTGAACCGTGGCGTGCCTGTTTGTTCCAATATGTCTTGCGCCGTCTCCAGCCGTTTGACTATCCGCGGCAGTGCTTGTGCCGTCTCCGCATAGCGCTGCCGCGACACCAGCCGCGCGCTCATCTGTCGATGGTCGAGAATGATGGCCCAGTCGTAGATCCCGACCGCCATCTCCGGCAGACGCTCGGCATCCTGGGCCAAGGCAGGAATGCGGTGGTAGCGGCGCGCAAGGTCATACCCCCAGTATCCCAGCGCCCCTCCAGCAAAAGGAATGTCAGAAACAGATCCGGCGATTTCCCCCAACTGCTCACCCACCAGGGTGAACGGGTCGTCTGCCGAATGGCGTGTGCCCGAGGCATCGCATATCTCCGTCTGTTCTCCCCGTGTGACCAAGGTTGCCGCCGGACTGGCGACCAGGATGTCATACCGTCCACTGCCGCCGCTGTCGAGCCAAGCCGCCCACGGCAAATCTCGGATCGCGGCGAAGTAGGCACCGGCATCGGACCGGTAAGGAAGAGGAAAGCTGTGCAACATCAATGATAAGATCGCAGTCGGATTATTAAGGGAAGCTTCTCATGACCACCATAGTCGCAGTCCGGAAGAATGGCTACGCCGTCATTGCGGCCGATACGCTGACCACCTTCGGCAATACCCGATTGCACGCCACGCAGGATGCCTCACACGACAAGATTCTGCGCATCGGCGACAACTATATCGGCGTATGCGGCAGCGCGGCACACCATCTGGTGCTGTCCAGCCTGCTCGCCAAGACGGCGGACTTGCAGCTTAACAGCAAGGAGGCGATTTTTGAAACCTTCCGCAAGTTGCACCCCATCCTGAAAGAAGAGTGCTTTCTGAACCCCAAGGAAGATGAAGAGGACCCTTACGAATCGAGCCAGATCACTGCGTTGATTGCCAATGCCAACGGTATCTTCGCCATCTATTCGATGCGTGAGGTGTTCGAGTACACACAGTTCTGGGCCATCGGCTCAGGGCATGAGTATGCGCTCGGCGCGATGCATCAAGCGTATGCGCACGGCGACGATGCGGCCGAGATAGCCCGTGCCGGCGTTGATGCGGGAATCGCTTTCGACAAGAACAGCGCGGCACCAATCACTTTGTACCGCACGAAGCTGATCTGATAGCGGCTGCCCACCCGGTTGCTTCTGCCTATAAGGAACGAACTGCAGGGCGGGTATTTTAGGGGAACGTGCCCCCTCCAGCGACCCGGATGATCGTCAGCCACCTGCTGGCTCCGCGAAGGATATCCTCCTTCGTCTGCGGCAATTATGCCGAGCCTATTGTCAAAATAGCGTATGCGCCTCGCACGACGCAAGACTGCGACCCGTCAAGCAGAATGCTAAGCGCTTTTTTCAAGCGCAAAAGACAACCATGCCCGCCCAACTCGCTATCCGACAAGCGTGAATCAGCCCCTCCCTACAGCCTGACCGGGGCTGCTTCACAACCTCCCACCACTTAGTTCGGCTTGCTGATGCCTGGTGTGGGAAAAGGCCAAGTCGCAGCCGGACGCACGGGAGCCGGAGCAGAAGGAGCCAATGTCGTCGCAGACGGAGTCGCAACGGGTTTGGCTGCTACTACGGGCTTCTTTGCTGCCACTTTCTTGGCTGCCGGCTTCTTGGCAACTGCCTTCTTGGCGGCGGGCTTCTTGGCTGCCACTTTCTTGGCCGCTGCGGGCTTCTTGGCAACTGCCTTCTTGGCTGCCGGCTTCTTAGCTACAGCCTTCTTGGCGGCGGGCTTCTTGGCTGCCACTTTCTTGGCTGCGGGCTTTTTGGCTGCCACTTTCTTGGCTGCGGGCTTCTTTGCTGCGACCTTCTTTGCTGCTGGTTTTGCTTTCTTTGCTGCGACCATTTCAACCTCCTTGAGTGGTGAAAGTTAAAAAAACAACTCAACAACTAGACAACTACTACACCCCCAGCACGCCGCGTAGCGACATGACTGAAGCTCACGCAACAAAGGCTGCCGAAGCAGCCTCTGTCATCATTCATGGATTGAATACCTGCAACTCAGGCTCGCAGGAAACAAGCCGTTTCACAGGTTCACCGTAAATCGATTTGCAGGGAGCGGTATGCACCCTGGCCTCCACCGTGAATCGCGACAGACGATTCCGCCGCGATGAAATATCGATTTGTGCTGAAGTTACTCCTGAAAACAGAAAGTGGTCTTTTTTCATACCCGACTGTTGGAGTTGATTCGACGAAGGATGGGTCGCGCAGTCAAATTCACCTTTGACGACAACCCGGGATTTTTCAGGGAAGGCCCGCCCTGAGAAGACATCTCGCTATTCAATTGCGCCGTCGGCACAAAAGGCAACTCCAAATTCGCAGCTCCTTCTTGAATATCAAGCTTGCGCAAGCAAGACCCCCTTTTTCCCGGTTTTTCGCCCCTACAATTAGTAGGTTGCGGACGTTTCTTTCACTAACATTTGTTGCGGTTGCAACTTTATCTGAATTATGTTTGTTGTCAATACAAAAAGTTGACTTTTTCAATTATTTTCTGCCGACGAAGTTTTCCTTCGGATCCTCGCGCGAAGCCAAGTCGGATTCGCTCGGTTTCCTGGCGCCATTGATGAGCGTGCGGCCCGAGCAAAAAAGCGTCAAATGCAAACGGCGATCCGCCCGGATCGCCGTTTGCTTTGCTTCATCTGCCCGACCCTGCGAATCCGCCCATAACGGCGCAGTCACGAAGCCATCAGGATAACAACGCACACACGCGCTCAATCCCAGGACAGCGCACCACCCGTTTGATATTCCGTCACTCGCGTCTCGAAAAAGTTTTTCTCTTTCTTGAGGTCGATCATCTCGGACATCCACGGGAACGGATTGGTCGCGCCCGGGAAGATCACGTCGAGACCGATCTGCTGGCAGCGGCGGTTCGCGATGAAACGCATGTATTCCTTGAACCTGGTCGCGTTCAGCCCGAGGACGCCGCGCGGCATGGTGTCGTCGGCATAGGCCGATTCCAGCTCGGCCGCCTTGCGGAACAGGCCGGAAAGTTCTGCCTTGAACTCCGGCGTCCACAGGTGGGGATTCTCCATCTTGATCTGGTTGGCCATGTCGACACCGAAGTTCAGGTGCAACGACTCGTCGCGCAGGATGTACTGGAACTGCTCGGCTGCACCGGTCATCTTGTTCTGGCGCCCCATGGCCAAGACCTGCACGAATCCGACGTAGAAGAACATGCCTTCCATGATGCAGGCGAACACGATCAGGCTCTTCAGCAGCTTCTGGTCGTTCTCCGGGGTGCCGGTCTTGAACTCGGGGTTGGTCAGCGTGTCGATGAACGGCAGCAGGAACTCGTCCTTGGCGCGGATCGAATCAACCTCGTGGTACATATTGAAGACTTCACCCTCGTCCATGCCCAACGATTCGACGATGTACTGGTACGCGTGGGTATGGATACCCTCGTCATAGGCCTGGCGCAGCAGGTATTGGCGGCACTCGGGCGCCGTGATGTGACGATAGGTGCCCAGTACGATGTTATTGGCTGCCAGACTGTCGGCAGTGCTGAAAAATCCCAGGTTGCGCATCACAATGCGGCGCTCTTCATCGGTCAACCCGTTCGGGCTCTTCCAGAGAGCGATATCGGCCGACATATTGATCTCCTGCGGCATCCAGTGGTTGGCGTTGCCGGCCAGGTATTTCTCCCACGCCCATTTGTACTTGAACGGCACCAGCTGGTTCACGTCGCAGCTGCTGTTGATGATGCGCTTGTCTTCCACACGGATGCGGCTGAAGGATTTCGAGGCGATGGTGTAATCCTTTTCGGCCTTCTTGTCAGCTGCTGCTACGCCCATATCCATGGCTGCCATGCGCAACCCCGCCTGGGCGGATGGAGTCATATCTTCGTCAAAATTCAGCATATTTTTCCTCTGCTACTTTGTATCCGCCGCACAACGCAGCGAACGTACGTTCTTATTGGCAGGCTTCGCAAGACCGGTTGTGGCTTCGGCCACCCCTTCGGGGTTTAACTTGCTTCGCAAGTTAGCCTTCACCGCAACCCTGAATGCGGGGCTTGTTACTGACAAGCCTCGCATTCAGGGTTGTCAATCGAGCAGAACTTCGGCTCTTCCGCCGGCGCTGCGGACATGCCCCCCGCTCCCGCATCGCTCGATACCGAGTTCAGCGAACCAGCACGCGAAGTGGACTTCTCGGCCGAAGTCGCGCCCATCGAGCGCAAGTAGTAGGTAGTCTTCAAACCACGTACCCATGCCAGCTTGTATGTCTCATCCAGCTTGCGCCCGGAAACGCCTGCCATATAGATGTTCAGCGATTGCGACTGGTCTATCCACTTCTGGCGGCGCGACGCGGCTTCGATCAGCCACTTCGGCTCCACCTCAAAGGCAGTGGCATACAGTTCGCGCAACTCGGCTGGGATGCGGTCGATCTTGGACAGGCTGCCGTCAAAATACTTGAGGTCGGCGATCATCACTTCGTCCCACAGACCCAGCGCCTTCAGGTCGTTCACCAAGTGGTCGTTGATCACGGTGAATTCGCCGGAAAGATTCGATTTCACGAACAGGTTCTGGTAGGTCGGCTCGATGCTCTGCGATACCCCGATGATATTGGAGATGGTCGCCGTCGGCGCGATGGCCACGCAGTTCGAGTTGCGCATGCCGACTTGCTGGATGCGCGCACGCAGTGCATCCCAATCCAGGCTGGACGAGGTATCCACCTCGACGAAGCCGCCGCGCTGCTCGCGCAGCAGGTTCAGGCTGTCTTGCGGCAGGATGCCGCGGTCCCACAGGCTGCCGCGGTAAGTCGCATAGCGACCGCGTTCTTCCGCCAGCATGGTGGATGCCCAGTAGGCGTAATAGCAGATCGCCTCCATGGAACGATCGGCGAACTCGACCGCAGCTTGGGAGGAGTATGGAATGCGCAGCTCGTGCAGGCAATCCTGGAAGCCCATGACACCGAGGCCGACCGGGCGGTGCTTGAGGTTGGAATTGCGCGCCTTGGCCACCGCGTAATAGTTGATGTCGACCACGTTATCCAGCATGCGCATGGCCGTAGTCACGGTGCGTTTCAACTTGTCGTGGTCGATCTGGCCAGCCCTGGCATGCCCCTTGGGGAAGATATGCGCCGTCAGGTTGACCGAGCCGAGGTTGCACACCGCAATCTCGCTGTCGGAGGTGTTCAGCGTGATCTCGGTGCACAAGTTGGAACTGTGCACCACGCCCACATGCTGCTGGGGGCTGCGGATATTGCACGGGTCCTTGAAGGTGATCCAGGGATGGCCGGTCTCGAACAGCATGGTCAGCATCTTGCGCCACAGCGATTGCGCCGGCACCTTTTTGAACAGTTTCAGTTCGCCGCTGGCAGCCTTGGCTTCATAGGCGGTATAGGCCTTTTCGAATTCGGCGCCGAACTTGTCGTGCAGGTCGGGGCAGTTCGAGGGCGAGAACAGGGTCCATTCGGCGCCTTCCATCACGCGCTTCATGAACAGGTCGGGGATCCAGTTCGAGGTATTCATGTCGTGCGTACGGCGACGGTCGTCGCCGGTATTCTTGCGCAGCTCCAGGAACTCCTCAATGTCGAGGTGCCAGGTCTCCAGATAGGCGCACACCGCGCCCTTGCGCTTGCCGCCTTGGTTCACTGCGACAGCGGTGTCGTTCACTACCTTCAGGAACGGCACCACGCCTTGCGATTTGCCGTTGGTGCCCTTGATGTGGCTGCCCAGCGCACGCACATTGGTCCAGTCGTTGCCCAGACCGCCGGCGAACTTGGACAACAAGGCATTCTCTTTCAACGCCTCATAGATACCGTCCAGATCGTCCGCGACAGTGGTCAGGTAGCAGGAAGACAGCTGCGAGCGGCGCGTGCCCGAATTGAACAGGGTCGGCGTCGAACTCATGAAATCGAAGCTGGACAGCAGGCGGTAGAACTCGATGGCGCGTTCTTCGCGGTTGATCTCGTTCAGGCTCAGGCCCATCGCCACGCGCATGAAGAAGGCCTGCGGCAATTCGATGCGCTTGTCCTCGATATGCAGGAAATACCGGTCATACAAAGTCTGCAGACCGAGGTAATTGAATTGCTGGTCGCGGCCGGCATCCAGCGCTTGGGCCAGGCGTTGCAGATCGAAATGCCCCAGCTCTTCGTTCAGCAGCTCGGCCTCGATACCTTGCTTGATGTACTTGGGGAAATATTCGACGTAACGCGCCGCCATGTCGGCCTGTGCCACCTCTTCGCCCAGGATCTCGCAAAAGATGTTGTTCAACAGCAGGCGTGCCGTAACGAAGCTGTAGGCCGGATCCTGTTCGATCAGCGTGCGCGCGGAAAGGATGGAGCACTTGCGCACCTCTTCAATGGCAACGCCATCGTACAGATCCTTCAAGGTCAGCTTGAGTACCTGCTCCGCATCGACCGCCGATCCCAATCCCGCGCAAGCCGCCCGAATCTGGCCGGCCAATTCCGCCTCATCAAGCGGGCGAAGGGTGTCGCCCACCTTCACATTCAGCGCATGAGCCGCTTCGTTTGCCTTCTTGCTTTTGCTGCGCTCGCGGGTGCGCTGCTCACGGTACAGCACATAAGAACGCGCCACGTCGTGCTCGCCGGAACGCATCAGCGACAGTTCGACCTGATCCTGGATATCCTCGATATGCAGTGTGCCGCCATGCGGCTGGCGGCGGACCAGCGCGTTCACCACGTTCGCAGTCAACTGCTCCACCAGTTCGCGCACGCGCGCCGATGCGGCCCCCTGTCCGCCATTGACGGCGATGAAGGCCTTGGTCACGGCAATGGATATCTTGCCCGGCTCGAACGCAACCACCGAACCGTTGCGACGGATCACCTTGTACTGGTCCAATGGAGCCCCGCCGGAAGACGCGACAGACCTAGAATCTTGTTGTGCAAGCATGGATGGAACCACAGAAGAAACGCTATCGGAAACAAGCAACATAAAACTCCCCTTTATTTGCTTGGGCGGGCCCCGTCGAGAAAAGCCGGGAGTCCGCGAGAAAACAAAAAAACCACTACATATAGTGGTTCAACCAACGATTTTGACTAATTCTAGTGCATGAGCGGATTTATGCAAGAAGAATTTCGGCCTATATCTTTTACTGCTTGGTCTATAACTTCTTTATTTTTTGCGCGGGAGGAAATCCGGAACGACGGAGCTCATTTCAGCTGTGCCGCAAATTTTTCCCAGTCGAAGAATGGCCCGGGATCGGTCTTGCGCCCGGGAGCGATATCGGAATGGCCGACGATCTCCGCAATCGGATAAATGCGTTTGAGGCGCCTGGTCAGCCGCGCCAGCGCGGCGTACTGGCGCTCGGTGAATCGCTCGAAGTCGCTGCCTTCGAGTTCGATGCCAAGGGAGAAGTCGTTGCAGCGCGAACGCCCGCGCCAGATCGAGACGCCGGCATGCCAGGCGCGTTTGCCGGCCGGCACGAACTGTATGACCCGGCCGTCGCGACGCACCAGAAAGTGGGATGACACCCTGACTCCCTTGAGCTGTTCGTAATAGGGGTGTTCCGCGTGGTCCAGCGTGTTGGTGAAGAATCGCTCGATCGCGTCCCCGCCATACTGGTTGGGCGGCAAGCTGATGTTATGGATGACCAGCAACTCGATGGCCGTGCGCGGCGGGCGCACATCATGATTGGGCGACACCACCCGACGCACCCCGCTCAGCCAGCCCTGCGCATCCGGCTTCAATCGGCCTTGTCCTTATCCGTGATGGATAGGCGTTCCATGCGGTAGCGCAAGGCACGGAACGTAACACCCAAAATCTTGGCCGCGGCGGTGCGATTGAAGTGCGTCTCATGCAGCGCCTCCAGAATAGCCTCTCGCTCGACCCGATCAAGATAGTCAGTGAGCGGATACTTTCCAGCCCCCGCATTTCTGACCTCCCCTTGTGCCGATTGCACCGGCATCAACTGCAGGTCGGCCGGCTTGATCACGCCATCCAGGCAGAGCGCCAGCGCCCGTTCGATGACGTTCTCCAGTTCGCGCACGTTGCCGGGGAAGTCATAGCTCGCCAGCTCGCGCAAAGCCTGCGCGGAGAACTTGACCGCCGCGTCACCACGCAGCCGCTCCAGAATGCGGCCCGCGATCTCCGGCACGTCTTCGCGCAACTCGCGCAAGGACGGCATCTGCAGGGAAATGACGTTCAGGCGATAATAAAGGTCTTGCCGGAATGTGCCTTGCTGCACACATTTCGCCAAGTCGTGATGCGTGGCGCTGAGGATGCGCACGTCCACCGGCTCCTCCTGCGTCGCGCCGACCCGGCGCACCTTCTTTTCCTGGATCGCGCGCAGCAGCTTGACCTGCATCGCCATCGGCAGGTCCGCCACCTCGTCCAGCAACAGCGTGCCGTGGTTGGCCGCCTGGAAGAAACCTTCCTTGTCCTTGTCCGCGCCGGTGAAGGCACCCTTGCGATAGCCGAAGAACTCGCTCTCCATCAAATTCTCGGGGATGGCGCCGCAATTCACCGCAACAAAAGGTTGCTCGCGCCGCGCGCTCTTTTCCACGATCAGGCGCGCGGCCAGCTCCTTGCCGCTACCGGATTCGCCGCTGATATGGACCGGTGCCTGGCTGCGCGCCACGCGCCCGATCAGTTCGCGCACCTGCGCCATGGCAGGCGAACTGCCCAGCAGACTGCGCTCGCCTTCGTTGGCCGTCGCATTGACGGCAGGCAATCTGAGCGCCGAGGTCACCAGCGTGCGCAACTGGTCCAGCGCCACCGGTTTGGAAAGGTAATCGAAGGCGCCGGCCTTGAGCGCCGCCACGGCATTTTCCAGGTTGCCATGCGCGGTGATCACCGCCACCGGCACATCCAGACCGCGCTCGCTGATATGCCGCACCACCTCCAGTCCCTCGCCGTCGGGCATGCGC
>JBQGEN010000285.1:0-2885 GCA_052039615.1 Sideroxyarcus sp.
TGGTGGCCGCCGCGCGGTCCATGCCGTACACGTCATGCAGGAACGGCACCGCCCACAGGCCGCCGAAGGCGAACAGCGAACCGGCCAGGCCCATGTTCACCCACAGCCCCGGCCAGGTGGCGCGGTTCTTCAGCACGATCAGCAACCCGTCGTACCAGTGACCTTCGTGCGCCGGATGCGCGGCCTTGCCGTCGAGTTCGCGCAGGCTGGGCAGGTCGGCCTCGCCCGGATGGTTGCGCACCAGCCACCACGAGAGCAGCGCCAGCAGCAGCGAGAACATCCCCACCGCAACGAACACCGTGCGCCAGGAAACGAATCCCAGCGCCCAGGCCAGGGGCGCCGCGGCCAGTAGCGAGCCGGCGTTGCCGAGCAGGATGGTGGCACCGGTCACCGTGGCGAAGTGGCGGTCATGGAACCAGGTCGCGTTGAGCTTGAGCATGGCGATGAACATGACCGACACACCCAGCCCGACCAGCAACCGCCCGGCCGAGGCGACGGCGAGCGTGTCCGCCATGCCGAACAAGAGCGAGCCGACGCCCCCGATCACGCCGCCGATGGCGACCACGCGGCGCGGCCCCATGGTATCGACGAGGATGCCGGTGGGGATCTGCATCACGGTGTAGACGTAGAAATAGGTCGCCGCCAGCCCGCCCAGCGCCGCGCCGCTGGTCTGGAACGCCTGCTGCAGGTCGCCGGCGATCGCCGCCGGCGCGAAGCGATGGAAGAAGGACAGCACATAGGCCAGGCCGACGATGACGAAGGCCGTCCAGCGCAGGCGGACGAGTTGACGCGATTGGTGGGTGTTCAGCATGGAGATTTCAGGTGCGCGTTGCGCCGCATTGGCCGGCGAAGGTCAGGGGAACGCGAAGGTAGACAATGCCAAGAGGCGTGTCAAATGAATGACTGCGAGCGCGAAACGGCTACTTGAACGGCAACGCGATGATCGCCTTCATCACCCAGTCGTCGGCTGCATTCACGAACCCGCGCCCGATGCCGAAGTTGATGTCCAGGTCGGCGGTCTCGACATCAACCACCGCGTACAGCGAATGGGCGCGCTGGTCGCGCGGCAGCAGATTGTTCAGCGCCCCGTATTCGCCGTAATACTCGAAACCGCCGCGCGTCCCCTCGGACATGCGGTGCGTCAGCTTCCACGACGGCTCGAACTGCGGCTGGCGGCTCACGTCGCCCGCCAGCGCCATGTTGAGAATGGGATTGAAACTCGCCAGCCACTGCGCATCGCGATAGCCGACGATGGGCCGCAACTCCATACCGGAGATGCTCTCGGACGTGCGCGGTGCATCGCGCCCCACTTCCACGTTCAAACCGTAGAAGACCTCCTCTTCACTTTGCCGTGGCGCGATGTATTTCAGACGCACGCGCAGCCCGTTGAGAAAGGCGTCGCCCGCAGCCGTGACCGCGACCGGCACGTACAGCCCCGCCTCGAAGGTGTCGGTCAGGCCGTAGGAGAACTCGGGCGTGATCTGCGTGACATGATGCGAGGTCATCTGCCCCGGATAATCCGGCGTCTGCTGCCCTCTGATGGTGTAGTTGAGATGCTGCTCCAGCCCGAACTCGCCGGGTGCGTTCAGTTCCTCGGTGTAGACCTGAATCTCGTCCGGCGCGGCGATGGCGCCGCGTGCCGCGCAGAGCGACAACACGGCGAAGAGCAGCAGGTTGCGCATCAGCCTCGAAGTCATACCGTCCCCAACTCGATCTGGATCTGCATGGTTAACACCTCGCGACACAGTGGAAAGTGTGTTGCATTTAACCTTGCCCGAGTGGCGCGGTCAATTACTGGATAAAGAAAGTGGGCGCCAATGTTTGCGCGCATACTGGCAAATGGCTCGGGGGTAAATAAATCTGTCCCCTTTTTTATATATTGGCCGCAAGATTGGAACCGAGTTGAGCCGCTTTCAACCAAGTGACTAGCTGGCCAGTAGCGGCAATTTTAGCTACGTCGGTATAGGGCGCGGCAGAAATCTTCCATAGGGACTCGCCATTGGGGCAATTTTCCTCCATAAGAGGTATGTCGTCCTGTATCTGATAGCCGAACACATGAAGGTACATGACCACCTTAACCTTGTACCCATCCTTCTCTACCAGAAAGATTACGCTGTCCTGCCCAACATAACCTGTTTCAGCACGATAGCGATATTTTCTTTCACCCGTATCCCGCGTGACATTACCATTTTGGTCGTATGCAAGCGTGCCCAAGTCTTCCAGAGTTCCGTGTATGGGGGAGGCTAATACAGTTACGCTCGTCGCGCCTTCTTTGAGAACCTTATGCTCGAATGCACTGAAATACCCCCTCATGACCGACACTGGCCCAATAAGATTTTGATTTGATTTAGAGGGGGTTGCGGGATTGGAAATCATCTGACAATAACCAAAAGTCCGATCTACCTTCGCAGCAGACTGCTGCGCTTGTGATACCTGGGCAATCATTACTGGCACATATTGCGGCGCACCCCCAGGGTCAGGTCTTGCCTTTTGCCCCCGCTCCATTCCCATGCCTTGCCCCGCCACAGCCAACGGTGCAATGAGCCATGCGATAGCAGGCACTATTAGAAACGGGGACAGTTTCATTTTCACTCCTTCGGTTGATATTCCGCCTTGCCCCACGGGGCAGGTCCTGCATTACGACATTCCAAACCCGCCCGCCAGCCTAGCCAGCACCTCCGGCCTTTCCACCACGATGGCCCCGCGCATCGTCTTGACCGACTTTTCCGCCACCATCTTGCGCAGCAGCTTCGCGATCACTTCGCGGGTGGTGCCCAGATGCGCGGCCAGTTCGCTTTGCGTCATGCGCAACTGCCCCTTCCCTTCCGAACGCATCAGGATGAACCTGGCCAGGCGCTCGTTCAGGTTCAGGGAATGGATCTGTT
>JBQGEN010000286.1:0-1572 GCA_052039615.1 Sideroxyarcus sp.
CCGGCCCACCTCTTGCGTTGATGTACTGCTCGCTTCCGGAGGGCTGCTGGCGTGAGACGATCGTCCGGGGAGGTTAAATCTCAGCAGGGAAAAGATTTCATTCTGACGCATAATAAATATGGTCACGCCAAAATAACTGCAAAGCAGAACACCGATGAACGGCAGGACGTTACGAAAAGGCGCTGGCAGCAGGGAAAGCGGGAAAGCCAAGAGCGCAGCGACAATTAGACCCGCCATAAGTCCTACCAGACCCGCGGCTAGAGTCTGAACGGATACACGGCTCAGAATTCCCTGCACGGTTCGTGCGGGCCGGGTGGTTACGAACGGTGTTAAAATCAGGCCTACCAGAGCGCCTACCAGACCGATCACCACCGCATATAAATCCGAAGGTCCACCGGTCAGCTCCCCCAGATAAATCCCCCAGTACGCACCTATGACCGAAAGGACCACCATTCCGATGAGCCGAAAAATAAATTCTACACTCATAATTCCACTCCTTGAAAATAAAAACAGAAAAGAGCGCATGCTGCCTGCGCTCATCTTGAGTCTGCCCGCGCGGGTCGGGCAAATACTCCCCCTGCCGCGTATAATCAAGCTACAAGAATGGCGTCGTTCGCGGGAGGAAATTTTCGAAAAAGTAAGCTGTTCCGCCCGGGGTAAGTCGAGAACGTGGTTGGCAAAAATGGATTCTTTCCAAGAAAGGCGCCGTCCCTGTACATAGCAAAGAAAAGACTCAAGTGAGCAGGCAAAATAAATAATTAGAATAATTGGCCCCTGCTCCAGGATCATTGCATGAGCAGCGATGAGGGTTTACTTATAAAACAGAAACCATTGGATTCGCAATGGTATTTCAAGATATGACACATTTTGGAAATATGTTAGTATTCATGAAATCCTGTTAACTCTATGCTGCACGATACTGGAGGCCTGATGACAGCCGCAAGCGCCACGATCTCTTCAGGTGTGAATGAGCGAGAATATAAACGCCGGATTTGGGCCTGGACCATGTACGACTGGGCCAACTCAGCCTTCGCGACGACCATCCTGGCGGCTGTCCTGCCTATCTATTTCAGCCAGGTCGCCGGCGCGACCTTACCCAGCGCAGCAGTCGCCACAGCCTACTGGAGCTTCGGGCTCAGCCTGTCACTATTTATCATTGCGATCCTGTCTCCTATCCTGGGCACCATATCAGATGTCATGCGCGGGAAAAAACGTTTCCTGGCCATTTTTGCCGGGATCGGCATTGTAAGCACAGCTTTACTCGTTCTGGTTAGCACAGGAGACTGGGTGCTGGCTTCATTTATTGGGATTGCCGGGCGCATCGGGTTTAGCGGGGCAAATTCCTTCTACGACTCCCTGCTGGCGCATGTTGCCAGAGAAGAAGACCGGGATAAGGTCTCAGCACGCGGCTACGCGATGGGCTATCTGGGTGGGGGTCTGCTGCTGGCGGTCAACATTGTGATGATCCAGCTTCTACCCGGCACCTGGGGGCCGCGCCTCTCATTTCTGAGCGTGGCGATTTGGTGGGCTGTTTTCTCGATCCCTCTATTCCGGTTTGTTCCCGAGCCTCCG
>JBQGEN010000287.1:0-2016 GCA_052039615.1 Sideroxyarcus sp.
CCATCTCCGCCACCCCTTGTGAAGATCTGCGGGATGGGCCTTCCGCGAACGATAACCTCAAGCGCACCGGCACCGGTCAACGCGAACCAATTGTTCGATCCCACGATGGGGGTTGGATGGGACCTGATTAAGCATGCCTTGAAACTTATGCAGAGCCGCGGCGTTTTATGGCGCAGGTATCCGTGCGATCGAGCGCACCTTGCCCCCAGGTTCGGCCTTCACGATGACCATCTCTCCCTGAGCCGGCCGAACTCCAGTCAATGCAGCAATATTGACGCCATGCGTCACGACCAAAAGCGCGCCAGGTCCTCTCCAAGCCCCAATGATTTGACGGGCTCCCGATGCTAGGGCAGCGCTGCGGCCTTGGAGCATTGATGCGTTGCTGAACGTGTCGGCAACTTCGACTCTGCCAAGCCCAAGCAGCTTGGCTGTATCCATGCAGCGGCACCAGGGAGAACTGAGAAGCTTACCTATCCGCACTCTCTCGGCCTTTAAACGTTGGCCCATCCGTACTGCCTGCTGTTTGCCTTTGGCGCTGAGGTTCCTCTGGGTGCTACAGTCATTGAGATTGAACCCTGGCGGATCGCCCGTGCCGCCTGGAGCATCCCCGTGCCGTATGAGCGCCACCGCGCCATTCTCGCGCAAAACAGCGATTGCCGCTCCGTCCTGAGCATTTGATTCCAAAGGTCCCGAAAGGGCACCCAAGAGAATTGACATCGCGGCGAATACGGCCCTCGGTTTCATGGCTTCATCGGCCTTCGCTCCTTGCATTCCTTGGGAAATTCCCTTGGAAGATTAGCGCCTGGACCATTTGAACTCAATCAACGCCTTCACCGTCGCGTGTCGCATCGTGCCCTTGGCCTTGAGATGCTGAGCCCTCACTCCAATTTCAGGTTCTAACAGCGGGTCGAGAAGCCGCTGGCAGCGAGGCCGGTTGCCTGCATCAGCGACTGGGTCGAGAATGGCTCGGAGAGATAGAGGTGGCCGCCCACTTCCGCGAACGATCTGCGGGTGGCGTCCTTGGCATTTGCCGTAATGACGATGACGAGAGGCGGACGCCGGAACCTACCAGCCGCCGCCTGACGTCGCTAACGGAAGTCCATTCAATGCACATCTAGCAATAGGCAGGGCGGGCATCCAATCACCAGCCGCCAAATCCAAAGGTCACAGCCGGAGCACCGAACCCGTAGCCGTAGCCGTCGCCACAGCCACAACCATTCCCGTAGCCATAGCCATTCCCGTAGCCATAGCCATTGTCGTAGCCATAGCCATTGTCGTAACCGTCATCCGCGTAAACAAAGTCATTCTCGTAGCCATAGCCATTTCCGTAGCCATAGCCGTTCCCGTAGCCATAGCCATAAGCCGGGAGCCCGCCGCCGTAAAATCGGCGATATGGTCGATAGTATCCGTACCGGGACCCATAAAGGCCTCGCCTGTAAACTCCTCGCCGGTAACCCCAGCCCCCGCTTCGGTAAACACCGCGCCTGTATCCCCAACCTCCACGCCGATAACCACTGCGCCCCCAACCTCCCCGTCTGCCAACATTCTCGATCAGGGCGTCCGATGCCTGATGGAAAATGATTGAGTGTGGCTGCACGGCGGCCGTAGCAGCTTGCACAGGAAGGGTGGGGAACAGTGCGGCTGCAGCTGTCACCGCCGCCAACACGGTAGCTCTCATATGCATTGCCACTGTCAAACTCTCACACTGACAAGACGCCGTCTCTGGGTGCATTAGGACGGAGAAACGATAATGTTTCAATCGCGAAAATGCTTCGAGTGGGTTAACGCTCCTCAAAATGACGTGTCTGCTGTCGGTAGTGTGGGAAAGCGACATGCGTGAATTGTCCGTCGCACACAGCTTCGTGACCCGAGCAGAGCTCGGCTGCTCACGCGACCTATACGCGTCGAAATTGGGCGATTGCTTTCTGCATAGCAACGATCAGTGCATCGCGCTCGGCCGACAATTCCGCCGGACTTTCGCCCCCGACATCTTCAGCCATTTCATCCGACAACTGC
>JBQGEN010000288.1:0-4399 GCA_052039615.1 Sideroxyarcus sp.
CACCACGTCGACGTGGGTGTATTCGCAGTTGATGCGGATGGGCTCGGGTGCGGCCGACAGGTAATAGGTGGTCGGCTGGCCCTTCTTCTCCGAACCGTATTTCGGATTGGCCTTGATGTCCCAGCCCAGCAGTTCGAACAGCGTCATCGCCAGGTTCTTGCCGGTGGTCACCGCGCCCCAGCCGCCGATGGAGTGCATGCGCACGGCGATGGCGCCCTTGGGCAGCAGGTTGGGGTTCTCGGAGCCGCGCAGCGCAAGGTCCTTGATGCCGGGATAGGCGGCCTGCAGCTCCTGCTGGCGGATCTCCTGCTTCGGGTTGGCCGATTCGTCGCGCACGAAATCGACCGACAGATAATAGAACTTGCGATGTGCCGCGCCGGGCAGCATGTTCTCGACGGCGGCGATCAGGCCTTCCGGCTGCAGGTCGCGCGAACCCAGGCCGTAGCAGCCGGAGTACAGCGACGGCATGTCCTTGACCTGTTCGTAGGCGGCGTAGCCCTCATGGTTCTGCTCCTTGCCGTTCTCCAGACACTTGGAGAGGGTGGCGCGCACTTCGCGCATCAGCGGTAGGTCTTCCGACAGCGGCTGGTCGGTGCGTTCCAGCACTGCCACGCCCTTCTTGCCCTTCAGCACCCGGCCCAGCAGGTCGCCGGGGAAGGGGCGGAACATGGTGATGTTGACCACGCCCACCTTGATCTTGCGCTGCTCACGCAGCCAGTCGGCGACGGCCGCGGCCTGCACTGCCATGCTGCCCTGGCCGAGGATGACGTAGTCGGCGTCGTCGCAGCGGTAGGCATCGACGCGGCTGTAGCTGCGGCCGGTCAGCGCCTGGAACTCTTCCGCGTTCTTGTCGAACAACGCGGGGATATGGTCGAAGAAATACGGGCGCTGCGCGGCCACGGCCTGCATGTAGGCGTCCTGGTTCTGCACCACGCCGGTCTGCATCGGGCGGTCCACGTCCCAGGTGGACGGCACGCGGCGGCGTTTCGGGCCGTACAGCATCTGCTGCGCGGGCGTCGGCGTGTCGATGAGGTCGTCGGCGTCGCCCAGGTATTCGGCGATCAGCTCTTTTTCCGGCACCTGCATCGGCTCGATCAAGTGCGTGGTGAGAAAACCGTCCTGCGCCACCATGGCCGGGGTCAGCGCCAGCTCGGCGGTCTTGCGCGCGATCATGTTGAGGTCGGCGGCTTCCTGCGCGTTCTTGGCGAACACCTGAATGAAGCCGGTGTCGTCGGCGCAATGGTAATCGTCGTGCGCGCAGTGCACGTTGAGCGAGGCCTTGGTGATGGCGCGGCAACCGAGGTTCAGCACGTACGGCAGGCGCTTGCCGACGGCGGCATACAGCGATTCGTGCATGAAGGCCAGGCCCTGCGCCGAGGTGAAGTTCACCGCGCGCAGGCCGGTCATGGACAGGCCGGCGGTGACGCCGGCGGCGGCGTGCTCGGACTCGGGCTCGACGAAGATCAGCGGCTTGCCGGCCGAATTGAGGTGGCCCTTGGCGACCTCTTCCGCCCAGTATTCGCCCATCTGCGTGGAAGGCGTGATCGGGTAGGCGCCCGCGCCCTGCGAGGCTTCGCGCTCGACCAGGATCACGGCAGTGTTGCCGTCAATGGCGTCGCGCGTGCCGGGATATTTGACCTTGGTGCGCGCGCCTTCGGAACCGGAGCCGGCATCGGCCTCGTTCGATTTGAACAGTTTGAGTTTGTCTAACATGGTGTCTCCTAGGCTTCTGCTGCGACAGGTAATGGTTGAATGCGGATGATCTTCTTGGCGGATTTGCCCTTGGCGATGCGCTCGCCCTCGATCCAGACGATGGCGCCGGTGGGGCAGCGCTCGATGGCCTGGCGGCTGGCCTGGTCGTTGCGGACGTAATCGATCACGGCCAGGTTGCGTTCCATGTGGATGAGGCCGGGGGCGGCATCGACCGCACAGCGCCCGCAGGCGGTGCAGGCCACTTCGCAAGCGGCTTCGGCCGCGTCGCCGTCGGCCTCGTTGCGGCAGGCCAGCCACAGCTTGTGCGACATGACTTGCAGCGAAAACAGATCCTTGGGGCAGATATCGACGCAGTCGCCGCAGGCGGTGCACTTGTCCGCATCCACCACCGGCAGGCCGTGGCTGTCCATGGTGATGGCATCGAAATCGCACACGTCGGCGCAGTCGCCCAGGCCCAGACAGCCCCAGGCGCAGCTCTTGCCGCCGCCGCCGGCGACCGCTGCGGCGCGGCAGGAAGCCAGGCCGGCATAGTTGGCGCGCATCTTCGCGACATGCTTGCCGCCGGCGCAGGCCAGGCGCGCCACGCGCTTCTCGACATCGCCCAGGGAGACGCCCAGCAAGGCGGCGATGGTCTTGTTCTGTTCGGGATTGTTCACGGTACAGCGCGCCGGCTCGATCTGACCGGCGACAGCCTGTTCGGCGAAGTTATGGCAGCCGGCCGTGCCGCAGGCGCCGCAATTGGAATGGGGGAGCAGGTCTTCGACCTGGTCGATGCGCGGGTCCTCGAAGACATAGAGGCGCTTGCTCGCAATGGCCAGCAAAAGCGCAAGCAGGCCCGCCAGGCCGGCCATGAATGCTCCCGTGACTACTATGCTGTAGGCAATGCTCATAATCTCTCCCCGCTGCAATAAATCCGCGCAGAAAACCCTAAAATCCGGTCCTCTATCCGCTACACTTATTTGCGCCCCACTGGCGACAGGTGATTCAACAACACCCTTACATCTGTACTGTTTTTCTTGTTGGGCGAAGACTAAACCAAGCTACAATCATTCTGCGAATCAATTGTTTCAATTCTAATTATAAAAAAACGAATTATTAATAAATTCCCAAGCGGAGACTGCAATGAGTGCAGACAAACAGACTTACTATAAAAACAATCGCTTAAAACAGATGCGCGCCTTCTGCGAGGTCGTGCGCACCGGCAGCATCACGCTCGCCGCACAGAACCTGTTCTTGAGCCAACCTTCGGTGACCCTGCAGATCCAGGCGATGGAACGGGAGATGGGCGTCACCGTGTTCGAGCGGCGCGGCCCCATCCTCAAGCTGACGCCGGACGGCGAGACCCTGTACGAACTGGCGAAGCCGCTGGTGGAAGGCATAGACGGACTGCAGGAGAACTTTGCCGCGCAGCACGGCAAGCTGGACGCGGGCGAACTGAACATCGGCGCGGGCGAATCCACCATCCTCTACATCCTGCCGGAGGCGGTGAAGCGCTTCGTCAGCGCGCACCCCGGCATCCAGACCAAGCTGCACAACGTGACCGGGCGCGACGGCCTGAAGATGCTGCGCGCCGACGAGATCGACCTGGTGGTCGGCTCCATGCTGGACGTGCCCGACGACATCACCTACCAGCCGGTGGTGACCTTCGACCCCGCCCTCATCGTCCCGCTCGGCCACCCGCTGGCCAAGCGCGAGAGCGTCACGCTGGAAGAGGTCAGCCAGTACGGATTGATCCTGCCGCCGCGCCACTTGTCCACCTGGAACATCGTCAAATACGTGTTCCAGCAGCACAACCTCACCTTCAAGGTCACGCTGGAAGCGGGCGGCTGGGAAGTCATCAAGAAATACGTGGAGCTGGGGATGGGCGTCTCCATCGTCACCGACATCTGCCTCACCGGCAGCGAACAGCTGGTGCGCATCCCGCTCAAGCAGTATTTCCCGCAGCGCGGCTACGGCCTGGTGCTGCGCAAGGGTCGCTTCCTGTCGCCGCAGGCACGGCGCTTCGTCGAGATACTGTACGAGGTCTACGGCATGAAGAACGCGCCGACGGAACTTACCGTGCGGCAGTGAGGTTGCGGACAACGGAACCTGCGGCAGCGGCCGTTATCGGTAAATAGTCCTGCATTTCGGCGGCGCTGCAGGAAGGCCCGCCTGTCATGTGCGCTTTCCCCTCATGACAGCCCTTGCTCCGAGGAACGCACCAACAAATATCAGGCCCAAGATTGCGTATTCGGGCCAGCCAAACTCGGAAACAGGGCAGTCAAAGCCGCAGTAGGAAGCCTTTCCCAGCACGCGCCCAAGCAGACGCGCGAAGAGAGACAGGAGATCGTCCATCAATGGCACTCACCGCGCAGGCCGCTCAAGCAGCCAGCTTTTCCAGCAGGGCACCGACCTCCCGCTTTCCCATCCCTCTCAGCATTGCGATCTTGGCCAATTGCTGCTTGCGCGGACTGGAATTTCCGGCTTCCCAGTTGTAGATCGTCTGTGCCGACACATCGAGAAGAGCACCAGCCACCTCGGCGGTCAAACCGAGCCGCTGCCTTAGCGATTTGAACCCCTTGGCAACAAACCGCACTTTCGTTTCCGTACCGGAATCAGCCGTTACCCCGGCATTCCTGGCAGTCGCCCTTCCAAGACGCGATAGCTGCTGTTCCAGCGTCGCGACGCGTCGTTTAAGTGCGGCTAT
>JBQGEN010000289.1:0-4243 GCA_052039615.1 Sideroxyarcus sp.
CCGCAAGCCGCTCGCGGAGCTGAAGCTGAAGGACGAGACGCGGGATCTGCTCCAGCGCGCGCTGTTCGTCGAGCCGTCGCCCTACGTGTCCCGCGTGGTGTTCGTCTCCACGCCGCACCGGGGCAGCTTCGTGGCGGCGCGGCGGATCATCGCCAACCTCGTTCGCCGGCTGCTGACGCTGCCCTCCGCCCTCACCGGTCTGGGGGCGGAGCTTGCCCGGAACCCGGACGCGGCCGTCAGTCCGGCCGGCATCTTCGTGCCCTCGGCGGTCGACAACATGTCGCCGCGCAATAGCTTCATCCGCACCCTGCAGGAGATCCCGTTGGCACCAACGGTCAAGGCCCACTCGATCATCTCGGTGGAGGGTAATGGGCCGATCGAGAGCGGTGACGACGGCGTGGTGCAGTACTCGAGCGCGCACATCGACGGCGTGGAATCGGAGGTGGTCGTGCGGTCGCCTCACTCCACGCAAGGGCGGCCGGAGACGATCGAGGAGGTGCGGCGGATCCTGCGAGCCCACGCCGGTGTGCGGTAGAGGCCGGCGAGCACCACCGAGCCGAGGAGCAGACCATCAGGCTCATCACTCTGAATGCTGCGGCCATTCACTGTTCATTTATTCACCCGCCCCGGCTTGATCCTGACAGCTCATTTCCACGTTACGTAACTTTTTTCCTTTGCTGCGGCAGCGAGCAGATTTATCAAAGGCAGTGCTCGATGAGCCACACTTACCACTGGCTCATCCGCATTTTTATCAGCGGGTAACGGCGAAGATTTTTCTGCATCGATAGCGGCTCTCAGCCGACTTAGCGCCAAAGGAACGTCTTCTGCCCGGATGGCACCTGGCACGGTTGCGCTGTGCCCCATCATTTTCAGCATGCCAAGGGCGACATCGCCAAACATGGTGATGTCGGCATAGGCGTCTGTTGTAAAAGTCACCAACATTTGGCTCTCCTTGTACGTCACGCGACTTCAAACAGCTCATGGTCGATATGGAATTTCAGCAGCGTATGCATGATAGGGCATGGCAAATGATGCTCCCACTTTTTCCGACACGCCCCCTCCCAACGCTCCAAGATCGGCTCGTCCCTCACAGAGAAAACACCACCTCGGCAACCACGTTGCGTCCCGGCATCAGGAAGTATGAGTACGCCTTGGTGTCGAACAGGTTGTTGATCGCGATATTGCCTTTCACGCTGGCGGAGAAGGCGTAACCCAGCCTCGCATCCACCATGGTGTAGGAGTCGTAGCTGGTGGGCACGCCTTCCACCACGTCGGTGTTCTTCGCGGTGGCATAGACGTGGCTGATGTAGCGCGCACTCAGCATTCCCGACCACGCCCCCTGCTGTGCGGTCAGGCCGATGCCGGCGATGTTCTTGGGCGAATCGGTCAGGCGTTTGCCGACGCTCAGGGGGTCGGCCGTGTTCTCCAGCATTTCCGATTCGATGTAGGAATAGTTCGCATCCAGCGCCAGCCAGCCGGTCGGCTGGCCGGTCACGGCCAGTTCGATGCCGCGCACCCTGGCCTTGCCCGCGTTGATGCGTTGCGACAGGACCAGGGGCGTGATCTGCTTGAGGTAGATGAGGTTGCTCAGTTCGTTCTCGAAATAGGTCGCGCTCGCCCTGGCGTTGCCGGCGAAGCGCAGTTCGCCGCCGAGTTCCCGGGAGGTCCCGCGCTCGGGCTGCAGGTTGGGGTCGCCCTGCGTGGTATGGCCGTTGATGGTCGAGGTGGTGTACATGTCCTCGTTGCCCGGCGCGCGGAAGGAGCGGCCCCAGGACACGCGCAGGGTGGCGGCTGCGGAGGCCTGGTAGACGGCGGACAGCTTCGGGCTGAACGCGCTCGCGCTGCGCGCGGGATAGACGGTAGCGCCGGCGGGTGCGGCGTTCCGGAAGTTGTCGCCGCGCGTCTCCCAGCGGTCCAGCCGGCCGCCCAGGTACAGCTTGAGCGCCTCGGCCACGCGGATCTCGTCCTGCGCGAAGACGGCGCTCGTCGTCGAATAGCCGTTGTAGCCGCCGTTGAGGGCGGTGCGGCTATCGGGATCGCGCCAGTCGCTGAGCGCATAGGATCTCTGGTTGGCATAGTCGCGGTGCAGCGCTATCCCGGTGACCCAGAAATGGTCCAGTCCCAGCGGGAAACTCAGTTGCACCGTGGCATCCACGCCGCCGTTCGGCGTATCGGTGAGCGTGCCCGCCCCGCTGTCCCAGGTGGCGGCGGCGCCGGCCTGGACGAAGCTGTAGGCGCGCTCGATCCGCGCAACATCGAGCTTCAGCAGATAGCTTTCGCCCAGCGTCCCGTCGTAGCCGGCGAAATGGCGGGTGGCGGCCTCGTGCAGCGGCGAATTGTTGACGAAATTCGATTCGCTCAGCGTCACCAGCTCCCCGCCGATGTCCAGCATGCCGCCAGATACCGGCGCGCCCGAGGCATCCGTGAGATAGGTGTTGAAACGCGTGTAGCCCAGGTCGATCTCGTGGTGGCTGATGCCGGCGTACAGTCTGTCGCGCTCGTTCAGGCCATAGAAGACCTTGGCCACGGCATTGCTCGCATCCCACGGCGTCGCGCCCTTGTCGCCCACCAGCCAGGCGGGGACGCCGTCCCGCGTCGTGATCGGCAACGCGCCGTCGACCGGCGTGCCGGGCGTGCCGGGAACCGCGGTCCTCACCACGAAATCGTTCACGTAGCCGTCGCGCTGCTGCTGTCCATAGCCCACGACGATGCCGAAGCCGTTGTCCAGTTTCTCGCGCCAATAGACGCTGGCGTCCGCGCCGCTCGCGTCGCTCCAGCCCTTCCGCACCTTGGCCGTGAACTCATGCTTGACCGGCTGTTTGCTGATGACGCTGACCACGCCGCCGATGGCGTTGCTGCCGTAGAGCGAGGAGTAGGCGCCGGGCACGACCTCGATGCGCTCGATGTCCTCGACGAAGGGGATGCGCCAGTTCACCTTGCCCGCGCGGCCGTCCTGCAGCGGCTGTCCGTCCAGCAGGATGAGCGTCTTGTTCTGATCGATGCCGCGCAACGACATGCCGCTAGTGCCAGAGGCGCCCTGCGACCAGCCCAGCGCGCCGTCGCGCAGATACAGGCCGGGCACCCGGTCGAGCGCATCGCCCAGCCGCGTGACGTCGTCCGCTTCGATGTCCCCGGACTTGACCACGGACACTGCCGCCGGCGCATCGGACAGCGTGGCGCCCACCCGGGTCGCCGTCACCACCACTTCGTCCAGTTCGACGGGCGCAGCGTCCGCCTCGCTATCGGTCGCGGCGGCCGGGCCGCAGACAAGGTACAACGCGAACCACACCGCCCCTGGGCGCAACTGGCTGCTCATCAAAACTCCCCGCAGGTTTCAGAAAAAAGGGCAGGTCTCCCCGCCCTTGCACGCACACAAGCACCGACACAGGCCGCCTGCGCGGCCCGTATTTCGCTTCAAAGCTACTGCATCCGACCCGAACGGCTCAATGCGCCAGCACCCACTCCACCAGGGTCTTGATGTCGGCGTCCTTCACTTTCGGGCTGTTGGGCGGCATCGGTACCGGTCCCCAGACGCCGGAGCCGCCGGACTTCACTTTCTTGATCAGCTTGTCCATCGCCGTCTTGTCGCCCTTGTATTTCTTGGCGACGTCCTTGTACGACGGCCCGACCAGTTTCTTCTCCACGGTATGGCAGGCCAGGCATCCACTGGCCTTCGCCAGCGCGTCGCCCTTGGCCATGTCCACCGCGGCCTGTGCCGGCTGCATGCCGGTCAGCCAGACGCCCGCCAGAATCGATAGATAGAGTTTCTTCATATCTGTTCCCTTTCAGAAAGTGCCAGACCCACGCGCAGCGGGACGACACTGATGATCGGCCCGCTGCGCACCCTTTACCCGATCCTGCATCCTTCCAGGATCAGTAAATATCGTGCTGCGTGTTGTACACGTTGAACTTGCCGGTGGGCGTGACGATCTCGGGCCCCTTGATCACCGCCTTCAGCTTGCGGGTCTTGTCGTCCACCACCACGATCGCGGATTCCTTGTCCTTGGCGCTCCACACCGAGAACCACACCTCGTCGCCGGCGACGTTGTACTCGGGCTGCACGATGCGCTTGGCGCCCTCGCCCAGGCCGGCCCATTCGCCGATCGGCACCACCGCATAGCCCTTCTCCGGATGATTGATGTCGAACACCGCGACGGACTGACTCAGGGCCGGGTCCGGGTTCAGCGGCGTATCCACCCACAGGTTGGTCGATTTCGGATGGGTCTTGATGAACAGCGAGCCG
>JBQGEN010000290.1:0-1860 GCA_052039615.1 Sideroxyarcus sp.
ACTTGACGGAAACGTTCTCGAACAACGGCTTGGCGCCGAACTGCATGGTGATATTTGCTGTGGATAACATGGGGTTGCCTTAATTTCGAAGGCGCGCATTCTACCACTGCGCGCTGGCTATTCGACCTTTGGCTGAATTGACGCGGGGAATTGGATTGACGCTGCCCATTCGACTACGTACACTCTGACGTACATTATTAAGGACAAAATCATGAATGCCATCCATGCCGGAATCACCATCGGCGTCACCGAACTGCGCGAGTCGCCGACACGCATACTCAAGCGCGCAGAAGAGGAAGATCAGGCCGTCGCCATCCTCAACCACAACAAACCTGCTGGCTACATCGTATCGCCGCGGATGATGGAGGCCATGCTGGATTCCATCGCCGAACGCATCGCCGAGACGCGCGCAAAAAACCGTCTTTCCACGATAAGCAAGGCGCGCAAGGTCACGCTGGATGAATTATGAACTTGCCATCCATCCGGATGCCGAGAAGGAATGGGGCAAACTGGATGGCAGCATCAAACGCCGCTTCAAGGAGAAGTTCGCCAAAGAACGCCTCAAGCATCCGCGCGTGGCAAAAGACGCGCTGCGAGAACTGGCCGACTGCTACAAGATCAAGATCACCACACCGCAGTTTCGATTAATCTACCATGTTAACGATGCAAAACGGATTTTGACCATCCTCTCGGTCGCATCGAGGGATGACGTGTATGACGAGTTGAAGTCGAGGCTTGGATGATGGTGTTTTTTCAGTCTGGCGCGTTTGCGGAATTATTGTGAATCCGAACCCAAGCCATCCCTTTTCTACGGTTTCGTTGGCCCGTACGATATGAGTTGGTGCATGCTCCACTTCTCTGAACTGCAGCGGCAATCGACGCATGTGCAGTTGCTCGCATTCGCCTCAGCATATCTCGACTCAGCGGAGTCACTTTGCGAGAAGCTGTGTTCTGCCCCTCGAGCCAACTACGCGCACGGCGCAGTCGCGATGTCTTTGGCCTTCCATTCCTTAGAGCTCTTCTTCAAGGGCGGAATCATGCGGCTCTGCCCTGATGAAAGGTTCTCTGGAAAGTCAGGCCACGATCTAGACGCCCTTTCAAAGCGCTTCTTCCGGCTGTACCCGAGGAAGGAGTTCCAATTCGAGGTCCCTTTCCGGCGCGACGTGGCAGCTCCCGTCGGCGGAATTGCAGAGCTTGCTTCTCTCTTTGCCTTTATCGAGGAGCGGAGAAGAAATATCCCTGAGGATCAACGTCATCGGTACCCCATCGATGTGGAAGGGAAGCCTTGGGAGAACGCGAATTTCGGCTTTGAGGCGAATATGTTCTTGGAGACTTTGCGTGAGCTCCAGCGTGTCTATGCGCGCCTACTGGGTGAGCTTCAAAGTGCAGGCTAACATTTCGTTCGTCAAGACGCCTTGCAGCGTCCGACCGCTGCGCACTAACGGGTCAGCATCGTATTTCCTCTTGCTTTAAACTCCCGCCTCTTTGAAACTCGTTTTCCGTTTTTGCATAGCGTTAAGGGGTCAGCATCGAATATCTCCTTGCTTTAAACTGCTGCCTTCCTGGAATCCAATTTCCGCACTGGCATGAGTCAAGATATCCCCCGCATCACCCCTTTGATCAAACACGCTGATGACGGCCTGACAGCGGAAGAGCGCACCGGCATGAAGCGGCACCTTGCCGAAAAGCTGCAGGAGCTCGACGCGCTGGCAAGCTCTGAGCCTCTGCCTCGCGCCCGGCTGCAACTGGACATCGCCGAGATCCTGAACGCGCTGGAGCGCAAGAAGGAAGCATGGGACATCGCACGCGAGGCGTTCGTCACGGCCATGCGGCAGGAATCCTGGCAGGATGCGGTGGAGG
>JBQGEN010000291.1:0-2542 GCA_052039615.1 Sideroxyarcus sp.
TTGACATTGAGTGGTATTAACGTAACTTCGGCGTCTCACAAACCACATCCCCATTCTGCCCTCTATGCCTCAACGCATGGTCGATCAACACCAGCGCCAGCATCGATTCGTCAATGGGTGTGGCGCGGATACCGACACAGGGATCGTGGCGCCCTTCGGTGGAGACCGTCACCGGCTTGCCCGCCTTGTCGATGGACTGGCGACCGATACGGATGCTGGAGGTGGGCTTGATGGCATAGTGCGCGACGATGTCCTGTCCGGTGGAGATGCCGCCGAGGATGCCGCCTGCATTATTCGACAGGAAACCTTCCGGGGTGAATTCGTCGCCGTGTTCGCTGCCGCGCTGCGTAACGCAGGCGAAGCCCGCACCGATCTCCACGCCCTTCACCGCGTTAATGCTCATCAGGGCATGGGCGATGTCGGCATCCAGCCGGTCGAACACCGGCTCGCCCCAACCCACTGGGACGTTGTGCGCGATGACAGCAAGCTTCGCGCCGATGGAGTCGCCCGACTTGCGCAACGCGTCCATGTATTCTTCCAGTTGCGGGACATAGCCCGAGTCGGCGACGAAGAAACAGTTGCCATGGGCGTTCACGTCGTCCCAGCTCTTGAACGGGACTTCGATCTCGCCCAGTTGCGCGAGATAGCCGCGCACCAGCACGCCGTAGCGTTCGTACAGCCATTTCTTGGCGATGGCGCCGGCCGCCACGCGCGCCGCCGTCTCGCGCGCCGAGGCACGGCCGCCGCCGCGATGGTCGCGGATGCCGAACTTCTGCCAGTAGGTGTAGTCGGCGTGGCCGGGACGGAAAGTGTCGGCGATGCTGCCGTAGTCCTTGCTGCGCTGGTCTTCGTTGCGAATGAGCAGCGCGATGGGTGTGCCGGTGGTCTTGCCTTCGAACACGCCGGAGAGGATCTCCACCGTGTCCGTCTCGCGGCGTTGCGTGACGTGGCGCGAGGTACCGGGCCGGCGGCGGTCGAGGTCGGGCTGGACATCGGCCTCGCTCAACTCCAGCCCCGGCGGGCAACCGTCGACGATGCAGCCGATGGCCTTGCCGTGCGATTCGCCGAATGTGGTGACGGTGAAAAGTTGACCTAAGGTGTTTCCGGACATGATGTTGTCTCGCAAAAAGAGTGCATGAAGTTTAACATAGCCCCCAACCCCATTTTCCTCAAAGAGCGCTCATGAAAGCCATCCTCGCCACCGCTCCCGGAAGCGCAGAAGTGCTGCAACTGCGCGACATCCCGAAACCCGAACTGTCAACACCGCATCACCTGCGCGTGAAGCTCGCCGCCGCGGGCGTGAACCCGGTGGACACCAAACTGCGCGCCAAGCCCGCCTACTATCCGGACAAGCTGCCCGCCATCCTCGGCTGCGACGGGGCGGGCATCGTGGAAGCAGTCGGCAGCGCCGTTGCGCGCTTCAAGGTCGGCGACGCCGTGTTCTTCTGCAACGGCGGTCTCGGCGACGAGCCGGGGAACTACGCGGAATACACCACGCTACACGAGGACCATTGCGCAGCGAAGCCCGCCACGATCAGCCTGCAGGACAGCGCCGCCTTGCCGCTGGTGTTTATCACCGCCTGGGAGGCGCTGATGGATCGCGCCCACCTGCAAGCCGGCCAGACCGTGCTCATCCACGCCGCAGCCGGAGGCGTGGGGCATGTCGCGCTGCAACTGGCGCGTCACTTTGGCGCACGCGTCGCGGTAACGGTGAGCGACGACAAGAAGGCCGGGATCGCCCGCAGCCTCGGCGCAGAGAAGATCATCAACTACCGGACGCAAGACTTCGTGCAGGAGACATTGACTTGGACGGATGGCCGCGGCGCAGACGTGGTATTCGACACGGTAGGCGGCGAAACCTTCTTGCACTCGCTGAATGCGGCGCGCGTCGGCGGCAAAGTGGCGAGCCTGCTTTCCACGCCGCTGGCACTGGCCGACACGCAACAGGCGCGCCTGCGCAACCTGTCGCTGTGCTACGAGCTGATGCTCACGCCGCAGGTGATGCACCTGCACGACGAGCGCGCGCGCCAGCGCGAGATACTGGAACAGGGCGCAGCCCTGGTGGATGCCGGCAAGCTGGCCGTGCATGTCTCGCACCGGCTGCCGCTGGAACATGCCGCCGAGGCGCACCGCATGATCGAGGCGGGTGGGATGATCGGCAAGATCGTGCTGGCGATGGAATGATGAAGAACACCCTCTCCCCCGCCCCCTCTCCCATGAATGGGAGAGGGGAGCCATTGCCGCTCTCGCAAAGGGGATCGGATCGTGAAGAGGACATGCATTTCATCGACACCCACTGCCATCTGGACGCCGCGGAGTTCGGCGACACGCAAGCCGACATCGTGCGCGATGCCGCAGCCGTCGGCGTAAGCCGCCTCGTGATCCCCTCCGTGGCCTGCAACAATTTCGAGGCGGTGCGCAAGCTGTGCGAGCAGTTTCCGGGCTGCGCCCCCGCTTACGGCATCCATCCGATGTACACGGACGATGCCACACCTGACGATATCGAGGTATTGCGCGATCACCTGAAACGACACCGGGCCGT
>JBQGEN010000292.1:0-1802 GCA_052039615.1 Sideroxyarcus sp.
TATTTCTGTTTTGTCTGTAACCATTACCAATGCTCCTTCAGATTTGTGATCGGATGATACAAGTGGAAGGAGGACTCAATCGGCCAGATCTTGCTCAAAATTGGCGACGAATTGCGCTAGCCCGGGATTAGTCCCTTGCGGAACTCTCTTGGTGTTGTTCCCGTGGCGAGACGAAAGGCTTTTGTGAAGTGACTGGCGCTCAGATATCCGACACGTGAACCAACCTCTGTGATCGACATCTCAGTTTCGGCCAGTAGAGATTGGGCTCGTGCGACCCGGATTGCTGCTAGATAATTGTGTGGCGTTGCGCCGGTGAGTTTCTTGAAGAGTCGCGAGAAGTGAAAAGGAGATAGATAGGATGCTGCCGCTAATGACTTTAGCGAAAGATTCTGATCGAGCTGAGCATGCATTAATTCGACTGAGCGTCGTATCCGACGATCGACTAATCCAACACGCGTTAGCTCCAACTCGTCTGAGCGCCGTGCGGCCGCGTAGTTTCGTAGCAGATGGACTAGTGCTTGTTCACCCAATGCCCGGATTACGATTTCCTTACCTGGCTGATCGTCGGTAAGCTCCGCAACAAAACTGGAAGAGATAGTTCTAAGCCTAGTGTCATTCTGAATTGGAACTGCGGTGAATGCGACCATAGATTGAGGAGTTATCAGGTGCATTGCGATGGCATGTTCGATAACCAACGATGGTGAGACTGTTAACAGAAGAAATCTCGAATGCTGGCCCGTCGCGGTGAGGTTCACATTAGGTTCGATGATTAATGATTGAGATTCAATGAGCCGAGTTCGCTGTTCGTTACGGAGGCAATCCAATTCGCCCCGTAAAACCGTGAGTAATTCAAAGTGTGAGGTTACCTGATTCTGCCAAACTAACTGGTTCGCTTGTCTTAAGTAGATTGAATAGTCAGAACTTAAGAAGAACCTGTTGAGGGGGGACTGTGCGCGAGTCATTCACTTCACTCTAGCGAATCCCCACGCCAGCTTCAATGTCTCTATGCCTGACAAAACTTTCCGGGTCATTTGTAATTAGGGCAGTGATGCGCTGGGCCGAAGCTCTCTTAAGCCAGCCTGTGTCGTCGACGGTCCAAACGACGACCTGCAACTTTGACTTTATCGCCGCATCAACCAGACGTTGTTTTGCTAGTCGATGATGCAAAGCAATCTCGTTAGCTCTAACAGCGAGTGCCTGCTTAACGATGCGACTTCCGAAGAGCCGGGACGGAGGGGCGCGCAAGCTTGGCTCGAAAAGGGCCGCCGTTCTAATGTCGCAATCAAGCTTTTTTACTGACTCAAGTCCCTGAAGATCAAAGCTTTCGACAATCACGCGTTCCTTCAAGGCACTGCCGCGTAGAAAATCGCAGCACGTTTGAGCAAGGCGATCTCTTTCTGGGGCATCGCATTTCATTTCTAAGTAAAGCAAGTGATTGGTGGTTTCGAAAAGTTGAAAAACCTCTTCGAGCGTTGGCACCCGTTCTCTTGCGAATAAAGCTGTATCGAACCAGCTGCCCACGTCGATCTCCTTTAGCTCAGCCAGTGATAGATTGGCCAGGCGTTGGTTACTGCCGCCCGTTCGTTTTAGATTGCTATCGTGAATGACGACTGGAACGCCGTCTCGTGTTAGCCGCACGTCGAACTCAATACCATCAGCGCCAGCGTCAATGGCCATTCGAAACGCCGCAATCGTGTTTTCGGGAGCCTTCGCCGATGCGCCGCGGTGTCCAATGATGAGAGGCGAACGAACCACTCGCTTTATCGTTTCGGAACCACAAAGTCCCAAAGACCCAAGAGTCT
>JBQGEN010000293.1:0-11364 GCA_052039615.1 Sideroxyarcus sp.
AACTGCGTGGACGTGTGCCCGAAGGGGTTGAACCCGACCGAGGCCATCGGCAAGATCAAGGATATGATGGTGAGGCGCACGGTATGAAAGAACTGGAGCGTGTGCGCTGGCGCTGCCGGCGCGGCTTGCTGGAGCTGGACATCGTGCTCGGCCGCTTCGTCGAGCAGCGTTATGCCGGGCTGGACGAGGCGCAGCAAGCGGCTTTTGATGAGTTACTGGATATGCCGGACACGGTGCTGTGGGATATGATTGCGGGCCGGGAGGCGCCGGCGCAGGAATCGCAGCGCGCGGTGCTGGAATGGCTGAAAGCGGCCTGAAGAACTAAGGAACAAGAATGAAAAAACAGCGCATTGCAACCCTGACTTTGGACGACGGACGCAGCATCGAACTGCCGATCCTGTCCGGCACGCTGGGGCCGGATGTGGTGGACATGCGCAGCCTCAACAAGCTCGGCGTATTCACCTACGACCCCGCTTTCTTCGCTACGGCCAGCTGCACTTCGGCGATCACCTTCATCGACGGCGATGCCGGGCTGTTGTACTACCGCGGCTACCCTATCGAGCAACTGGCGGGGCAATCCGATTTCCTGGAAGTGTGCTATCTGCTGCTGAACGGCGAGCTGCCGACCGCAGAACAGAAGGCAGAGTTCGGGCAGATCATCACCCGTCACTCCATGGTGCACGACCAACTGGCGCGCTTCTTCAACGGCTTCCGTCGCGACGCGCACCCGATGGCAGTGATGGTCGGCGTGGTCGGCGCGTTGTCGGCGTTCTACCACGACTCGCTGGACATCAGTAACCCGCAGCACCGCGTGATCTCGGCTCATCGCCTGCTGGCCAAGGTGCCGACGCTGGCGGCCATGGCCTACAAGTACAACGTCGGCGAGCCCTTCATGTACCCGAAGAACAAGTTCGGCTACGTGGAGAACTTCATGTACATGATGTTCGGCACGCCGGCCGAGGACTATGTGCCGAACCCGGTGCTGGTGCGCGCGCTGGAACGCATTTTCATCCTGCATGCCGACCACGAGCAGAACGCCTCGACCTCGACCGTGCGCCTGGCGGGCTCCTCCGGCGCCAACCCCTTCGCCTGCGTTGCCTCGGGCATCGCGGCGCTGTGGGGGCCGGCGCACGGCGGCGCGAACGAGGCGGCGCTGAAGATGCTGGAAGAGATCGGCGATGTGTCGCGCGTGCAGGAATACGTGCAGGGCGTGAAGGACAAGAAATACCGCCTGATGGGCTTCGGCCACCGCGTCTACAAGAACATGGACCCGCGCGCAAAGGTGATGCGCGAGACCTGTTACGAAGTGCTCAAGGAGCTCAAGCTGGAGAACAACAAGCTGTTCGAGCTGGCGATGGAGCTGGAGCGCACCGCCCTGAACGATCCGTATTTCATCGAGCGCAAGCTGTATCCGAACGTGGATTTCTATTCCGGCATCGTGCTGCGCGCCATCGGCATCCCACTCAACATGTTCACGGTGATCTTCGCGCTGGCGCGCACCATCGGCTGGGTGTCGCAGTGGAACGAGATGGTAGGCGATGTCGAGCAGAAGATCGGCCGTCCGCGCCAGCTGTATCGCGGCGCGACCAAGCGCGATTACGTGCCGATCGCCAAGCGCTGAGGGAGCGACCCTTGAATGAGCCGGTGAACTTTCTGAAGCTGATGCAGGACAGCTCGATGCTGTTCGGCGGCAACAACGTGTTCATCGAAGGCTTGTATGAGGATTTTCTGCGCGACCCGGCCAGCGTGCCGGACGAGTGGCGCGAGTACTTTGCGCGGATGGTCGCGGGTGCCCGGGCGCCGGACGTCGCGCACAGCCCGATCCGGCGCGGTTTTGAGGCGCTGCCGCGCAGCGCGGCGTCGTGTGAAGTGCCGATCGACGAGATGCGCAAGCAGGCCTCGGTGCTGCAGCTGATCAATGCCCACCGCTTCCTCGGCGTGCGCATCGCCGACCTTGATCCGCTGGCGCGCCACGCCAAGCCGCAGATCGCCGAACTGAATCCGGCCTATTACAACCTCGGCGAGGCCGATCTCGATAGCACCTTCAACACCGGCTCGCTGGTGGGCGGGACGCGCATGAGGCTGCGTGAGATACTGCAGCGTCTGCGCCGCATCTACTGCGGCAGCGTCGGCGCCGAATACATGTACATCAGCGACATCGCGCAGAAACGCTGGATCCAGAACCGCCTGGAAGGCCCTGCCGGCGAACCGCACTATCCGGCGCAAACGAAGAAACGCATCCTGGAGCGCCTGACAGCCGCGGAAGGACTGGAGCGCTACCTGCACACCAAATATGTCGGGCAGAAGCGCTTCTCGCTGGAAGGCGGCGAGACGCTGATCCCCCTGCTGCATCACCTGTTGCAGCGCGCGGGCCAGCAGGGCGTAAAAGAGACCGTCATCGGCATGGCACACCGCGGGCGCCTGAACGTGCTGGTGAACACGCTGGGCAAGCTGCCGAAGAACCTTTTCGCCGAGTTCGAGGGGGTGCATGCCGGGCACCTGACCTCGGGCGACGTGAAATACCACCAGGGTTTTTCTTCCGACATCGCCACGTCCGGCGGCACCATGCATGTCACGCTCGCCTTCAATCCCTCGCATCTGGAGATCGTCAATCCGGTGGTGGAGGGCTCGGTGCGCGCGCGCCAGCACCGGCGCGGGGATCACCAGGGCAAGCAGGTGCTGCCGGTGCTGCTGCACGGCGACGCCGCCTTCGCGGGACAGGGCGTGAACCAGGAGACGTTCAATCTGTCGCAGACGCGGGGCTACCGCACCGGCGGCACGGTGCACATCGTCATCAACAACCAGATCGGCTTCACCACCTCGGATGCGCGCGACACGCGCTCCTCGCTGTATTGCACCGACGTGGCGAAGATGGTCGATGCGCCCATTTTCCACGTGAACGCGGACGACCCCGAGGCGGTGCTGCTGATCACCGAGCTGGCACTGGATTTCCGCATGCAGTTCGGCAAGGACGTGGTCGTCGACATGGTGTGCTTCCGCAAACTGGGGCACAACGAGCAGGACGAACCGCTGGTCACGCAGCCGTTCATGTACCGTTACATCAACAAGCACCCCGGCACGCGCGCGCTGTATGCCGGGCGGCTGGCGGAACAGGGCGTGCTGGCGGCGGCGGAGGCCGACGCCATGGTCGCCGATTATCGCCGCGCGATGGACGAGGGGCGCGATCCGCTGCAGTCCGCGCTGAGCGGCATCAAGCACGAATACGGCGTCAACTGGACGCGCTACAAGGGCGACGCGCCGTGGAACGCGGCGGTGGAGACGGCGGTGCCGCGCGCGCGTTTGCAGCAACTGGCCGTGCGGCTGACGAGCGTGCCGGAGAATTTCCAGCTGCACTCGCGCGTCGAGAAGATCATCGCCGACCGCGCCGCGATGGGCAAGGGCGAGCTGGCGCTGGACTGGGGCATGGCCGAGAACCTGGCCTATGCCACGCTGCTAACCGACGGTTATCCGGTGCGCCTGTCGGGAGAGGACTGCGAGCGCGGCACCTTCTTCCACCGCCACGCCGTGCTGCATGATCAGAACCGCACGCAGTGGGACAAGGGCTACCACGTCCCGCTGCAGGATCTGGCGGCGGAACAGGCCGACTTCATGGTGATCAATTCCATCCTGTCGGAAGCGGCGGTGCTGGGCTTCGAGTACGGTTATGCCACCGCCGAGCCGGGTACGCTGACCGTATGGGAGGCGCAGTTCGGCGATTTCGCCAACGGCGCGCAGGTGGTCATCGACCAGTTCATCGCTTCCGGCGAAGCCAAGTGGGGCAGGCTGTGCGGCCTGACCATGCTGTTGCCGCACGGCTACGAAGGACAGGGGCCGGAACATTCCTCCGGCCGCATCGAGCGCTACCTGCAGCTGTGCGCCGACTACAACATCCAGGTGTGCATCCCCTCCAATTCCGCGCAGATATTCCACGTGCTGCGACGCCAGATGCTGCGTCCTACGCGCCATCCGCTCATCGTGTTCACGCCCAAGAGCCTGCTGCGCAGCAAGGATGCCGCATCGGAGCTGGACGATCTGGCACAGGGACGCTTCCAGAACGTCATCGGCGAGGTGGACGCGCTGGCGGCCGACAAGGTGCGCCGCATCATCGCCTGCAGCGGCAAGGTGTATTACGACCTGCTCAAGGCGCGGCGCGAGCGCGGCATCGTCGACATGGCCATCATCCGCCTGGAACAGCTCTATCCCTTCCCGCACGACGACTTCGCCGCGCAGATCGCGGCCTACCCCAATGCGTTCGAGCTGGTGTGGTGCCAGGAAGAGCCGGGCAACCAAGGCGCGTGGCACCGCATCCAGCACTATCTGGTGCGCCACATGCGCAAGGGCATGCGTCTCGAATATGCACTGCGCCCCTCGTCCGCCTCGCCTGCGGCGGGCTATCTCGCCGTGCACAACGAACAGCAGAAAGCGGTGATCGACGCCGCCTTCCGTCCGGACCTCGACGTAAAGAACAAACCAGGAGCAAGACACCATGCTGATTGAAGTCAAAGTCCCGCAGCTCTCCGAGTCCGTCACCGAAGCGACGTTGCTGACCTGGCACAAGCGGGTCGGTGAGGCGGTGAGCGAAGGTGAGAACCTGATTGACATCGAGACCGACAAGGTGGTGCTGGAACTGCCGGCGATCAAGAGCGGCGTGCTCAGCAAGATCATCAAGGCCGACGGCGCCAAGGTGGGCAGCGGCGAAGTCATCGCCCAGATCGATACCGAAGCTGCGGCGGCAGCACCCAAGGCCAGGGCGGAAGCCATTCCCGCCGCCACCCCCTCGGCGCGCAAACTGGCGCACGCGCACGATGTGGATGCGAGCCAGTTGAAAGGCAGCGGCAAACACGGAGTGGTGACCAAGGAAGATGTGCTCGGCGCAGTGCAGCAGCCGGCGACTGCCCAGCCCGTTCCCGTTGCAGCGCCCGCAGGCGAGCGTCCCGAGCAGCGCGTGCCGATGACGCGCATCCGCCAGCGCATCGCTGAACGCCTGCTGCAATCGCAGGCCAACGCCGCCATCCTCACCACCTTCAACGAAGTCAACATGCAGCCGGTGATGGACCTGCGCGCCCGCTACAAGGATGCGTTCGAGAAGAAGCACGGCGTCAAGCTGGGCTTCTCTTCCTTCTTCGTCAAGGCCGCCGTGCATGCGCTGCAGAAGTTTCCCGTCGTCAATGCGTCGGTGGACGGCAGCGACATCATCTATCACGGCTATTTCGACATCGGCGTGGCCATCGGAAGCGAACGCGGCCTGGTCGTGCCTGTCCTGCGCGATGCCGACAAGCTCTCGTTCGCCGACATCGAACGGCGCATTGCCGACTACGCCGCGCGCGCCAGGGACGGCAAGCTCGGCATGGAAGAGCTTAGCGGCGGCACCTTCTCGATCACCAACGGCGGAGTGTTCGGCTCCATGCTGTCCACCCCCATCATCAACCCGCCGCAAAGCGCAATCCTCGGCATCCACGCCACCAAGGACCGGCCAGTAGCGGAGAACGGTCAGGTCGTCATCCGCCCGATGAACTATCTCGCGCTGTCCTACGACCACCGCATCATCGACGGCCGCGAGGCGGTGCAGTTTCTGGTGGCGATCAAGGAATTTCTGGAGATGCCGGGGCAGGTGTTGCTGGAGCTGTAGCCCGGGCTGAGCCATGGAGCCGCAAATGTCATCAGGAAAGGTCGGTCTGGCCGCGCTGGCCGTACTCCTCATCATTCTGCTGGCTTTGGGCGTCCTGCTTGCGCAGTTGAACCAGGGCAAGGCAGCGATCAGGATCGGCGTGCTGCACTCGCTTACGGGCACGATGGCGGCAAGCGAAGCGCCGCTGGTGGATGCCGTGCGTCTGGCCGTGGAAGAGGCCAACCAGGCGGGCGGGGTGAACGGCGCGCAGATCGAGATGGTCGTGGTCGATTGCCGTTCCGACGCGGCATATTGCGCGCAGCAAGCCGAGACGCTGATCGTCCGGGAGGGCGTGCAGGCGTTGTTCGGCTGCTGGACCTCGGCCTGCCGCAAGGCCGTCAAGCCGGTCGTCGAGAAGCACCATCACCTGCTGTTCTATCCCGTGCAATACGAAGGTCTGGAACGGTCGCCCGATATCATCTATACCGGGGCGGCACCCAATCAGCAAATCATCCCGATGGTGACCTGGGCGTTGCAGCAGCACGGCCGGCGCGCCTACCTGATCGGTTCAGATTACGTTTTCCCGCGCAGCGCGAACCAGATCGTGAAGCGAGTGCTGCTGGCACAGGGCGGGCAGTTGCTGGCGGAGCGTTATGCGGCGCTGGGCGAGCAACGGCTGGATGCGATCGTGCAGGAGATCGTGGCGCTGCGCCCCGACTTCGTGCTGAACACGCTGAACGGCGATAGCAACCTGCATTTCTTTCGCGCGCTGCGCAAGGCGGGCATCCGGGCCGAGGACATCCCGGTGTTTTCCACCAGCATCGCCGAGGTCGAACTGGCCGCGATGGGGCCGGAACTGATGAGCGGGCATTACGCGGCCTGGAACTATTTCCAGAGCGTGCCGGGCGAGCAGAACCGTGCGTTCATCGAACGTTTCCGGCGCCGCTTCGGCCAGGAGCGGGTGCTGGATGACCCGATGGAGGCGGCCTACATCGGGGTGAAGCTGTGGGCGAATGCGGTGCGCAGCAGCGGGTCGCTGAACCTGGCCTCGATCAAGACGCGCCTGGAACTGGGTTCGCTGGCCGCGCCGGAGGGAGTGGTGGCGCTCGATCCGGAGACGCGCCACTTGTGGAAGACGGTGCGTATCGGCAAGGCGCTCGCCGACGGGCAGTTCGAGATTGTCTGGCAGTCGCCGCGCCTGATCCGGCCGGCGCCTTTCCCTCTCTTCATCCGCCCCGCGGAACTGTCCGCGACGGAAGGCCGCGCGCCATGAAGATCGCCACACGCCTGTTGTTCCTGTTCGTGCTGGTGGCGGTGGTGCCGCTGGCGCTGTTCAGCTACATCAACCTGCGCCAGGATGAAATGACGCTGCGCGGCGAAGCGCTGGGCAGGATGGCGGACATGGCGGACAAGAAAGCGACCCAGATCCGGAGCTATCTGTCCGAGCGCATAGACGACGTGCGTTCGCTGTCGCGCCGGGAGCAGACGCGGCAGGCGCTGTCCGTCCTGATGCGGGCGTATCGGCGCCATGGCCCCGCCTCGGCGGAATATGCCAGGGCGGACGCGGCATTCCGCGGTCTGTTTGCCGGCCACATCGAGGAAGGCGTGACCTACGACCTGTTCCTGATCTCGCCGCAGGGCGACATCGTATATAGCCAGAAGCATGAGGCGGATTTTGCTACCAGCCTGGTCAGCGGCGCTTACCGCGAGACGCAATTGGCGGTGGCGTTCCGCGAGTCGCGCATGACCCTGGACTCGGCGCTTTCCGGGTACGCGTCCTATGCGCCTTCCCATGACCGCTCCGCCGCCTTCGTCACGGTGCCCGTGCTGGAGCAGGGCGTACTCAAGGGCGTGTTTGCCGCGCAGTTGAACAGCGACCGGCTGATGCAGGTGGCTGCGGACGCCACCGGGCTGGGGGTGAGCGGGGCGACCGAACTGGCAGAACTGGACGGGGCAGGTGCCCCCGCACTGATCGCGCCGCTGCGGTCCGCTGGGCAGGAGGCGCTGGCAAGCCCGGCGTTTCTTGCCTTGGGCGGGGAACCGGGCGAGGGAGTGGAAACGGATCATCGCGGCCGGACGGTGGTGGCCGCCTGGCGCTATCTGCCCGAGCTGGGCTGGGGCATGGCCGTCAAGATGGACGTGGACGAGGCATTCGCCCCGATCCAGCAGCAGCGGACGCTGCTGCTGGGTGCGCTGGCAGGTTTGCTGCTGTTCGCGGGACTGGCTGCATATTATTTCGGGCGCCAGATCAGCGTGCCGCTCGATGGCCTGGCGCGCGCCGCGGACGAGGTGGCCAAAGGCAATCTGGACCGGCGCGCGGACGAATCCGCGCCGGGCGAACTGGGTTTGTTTGCCCGGGCCTTCAACCATATGGCAGAAAGCCTGCAGGGACTCTACCGTACGCTGGAGCTTCGCATCGAGGAGCGCACGCGCGAACTGAACAGCACCAACCGGAAACTGCAGGACGAGATCGCCGAACGCGAGCGCACCGAGGCCGCGTTGCGCAGCAAGCAGATCGAGCTGCAGCGCAACCAGGATCTGCTCAATGAAGCCCAGCGCATGGGACGGCTGGGGAGCTGGGAACTGAATCTGGTGAGCGGCGAGCTGCGCTGGTCGGACGAGATCTACCGCATGTTCGAGCTCGATCCGGCGCAGTTCGCGCCATCCTACGAGAGCTTCCTGGGCGTGATCCATCCCGCCGACCGCGAGCGGGTGAACCAGGCCTATACCCGGTCGCTGCAGGATCGCCAGCCCTACGATGTGGTGCATCGCCTGCAGTTCGCGGACGGGCGCATCCGCTGGGTGCGCGAGCACTGCAGCAGCGACTTCGACGAATGGGGCAAGCCGCTGCGCTCGGTGGGTGCGGTGCAGGACATCACCGAGCAGAAACTGGCGGAGGATGCCCTGCGCGTAGCGGCCGCGACGTTCAATACACACGAGGGCATCATGATCACCGATGCGCAGGCGGCCATCCTGCGCGTCAACCGGGCGTTCGAGGAGATCACCGGCTATCGCGCGGAGGAGGTGCTGGGCCAGAACCCGCGCATCTTCAGTTCGGGCCAGCAGGACAAGGCGTTCTACGCCGAGATGTGGCGACAACTGCTGCAGGATGGCAACTGGTCTGGCGAAGTGTGGGACCGGCGCAAGAACGGCGACATCTACCCGAAATGGCTGACCATCACGGCGGTGAAGAACGAGGAAGGCACCGTCACCGAATACGTCGCCATCTTCAGCGACATCACCGCGCGCAAGCGGGCCGAGGAGGAGATACGCAACCTCGCCTTCTATGACGCGCTTACCCGGCTGCCGAACCGGCGCCTGCTGCTGGACCGTTTCCAGCTGGCGCTGTCGGTGTCGGCGCGCAGCCATCACTGCGGCGCGCTGCTGTTCCTGGACATGGACAAGTTCAAGACGGTGAACGATACCCTCGGCCACGACTGCGGCGACGTGATGCTGGTCGAGGCGGGACGGCGCATCCAGCGCTGCGTGCGCGAAGTGGACACCGTGGCGCGTCTGGGCGGGGACGAGTTCCTGATCCTGATCGAGGAAATCAGCACCAACATGCAGGAGGCTTCGCAGAAGGCCGCTCTGATCGCCGAAAAGATACGCACGGCACTGAGCGAGCCGTTCATGCTGAAGGAGCACGAAGTGCACAGCTCGACCAGCATCGGGGTGAGCATGTATCGCGGCAACGCGGAATCGGTCGAGGTCCTGATGAAGCAGGCGGACATGGCCATGTACCAGGCCAAGGATTCCGGGCGCAACACGGTGCGTTTCTTCGACCCGCTGATGCAGCAGGCGGTGGTGGCGCGCGCGCAACTGGAGGCCGATCTACGCGGCGCGCTGCTGAACCGCCAGATGCAGCTGCATTACCAGATCCAGGTGGACGCCGAACGCCGGCCGCTGGGGGCGGAGGCGCTGATCCGCTGGCTGCATCCGCAGCGCGGCATGGTCTCTCCGGCCCAGTTCATCCCAATCGCGGAGGAGACCTCTCTCATCCTCGACATCGGCCATTGGGTGATCGAGAGCGCCTGCCGCCAGCTGGCCGAATGGGCGCAGGACGAACGGCTGCGCGATCTGGTGCTGGCGGTCAATGTCAGTGCGCAGCAGTTCCGGCTGCACGATTTCGTGGAGCGGCTGGACGAGATGATCACCCGCCACGGCATCCCGCCGGAACGGCTGAAGCTGGAACTGACCGAGAGTGTGGTGCTGGAGAACGTGGCCGATGTGGTGGGCAAGATGCATGCGCTGAAGGCGCTGGGCGTGCGCTTGTCGCTGGATGATTTCGGCACCGGCTATTCGTCGCTGGCCTACCTGAAACAGCTGCCCCTCGACCAGATCAAGATCGACCAGAGTTTCGTGCGCGGCATCACGACCGACCCGAACGACGCGGTGATGGTGAAGGCCATCATCGACATGGCCCACAATTTCCGCCTGAACGTGATCGCGGAAGGGGTGGAGACCGAGGCCCAGCTGGCCTTCCTGAAAATCAACGAGTGCATGGCCTTTCAGGGCTACCTGTTCAGCCGGCCGGTGCCGGTGGCGGAGTTCGAGGTGCTGGCAAGGGATTCATCGACTGGGGAAAAAGCATGAGCGCAAGTTTTACTGCCTATCGTATCTTCGAACAGGACGGCAGATCCGCCGGGCGTTTCGTCGAGCTGACGCTGGACGATCTCGATCCGGGCGAGGTGGTCATCCGCACGCATTATTCCAGCGTGAACTACAAGGATGCGCTCGCGGCCACCGGCGCGGGCAAGGTGACACGCCGCTTTCCCTGCGTCGGCGGCATCGATGTCTGCGGCATGGTGACGAGTTCGTCGGATGCGCGCTTCAAGGCCGGCGATGCGGTGCTGGTCACCGGCTACGACATGGGCGTGGCGCACGACGGCGGTTTCGCCGAGTATGTGCGCGTGCCGGCCGACTGGGTGGTGCCGTTGCCGGACGGGCTGAGCCTGTTCGAGGCGATGGCGCTGGGCACGGCGGGATTCACCGCCGCGCTGGCGATCCACCGCCTGGAACAGAATGAACTGTCGCCGGACAAAGGCAAGGTGATTGTCACCGGCGCGACGGGCGGGGTGGGCAGTCTGGCCATCCAGATGCTGTCGCAACTTGGCTATCGCGTGGTCGCCTTCACCGGCAAGGACAGCGAGCACGATTACCTGAAAGCGCTGGGCGCGAGCGAGATATTGGCGCGCGGCGCGGTCGATCTGCAGAGTACGCGACCGCTGGAGAAGGCGCAGTGGGCCGGGGCGCTGGATGCGGTGGGCGGCGCCACGCTGGCCTGGCTGGCGCGCACCATGCAGCAGGACGGCGCCATCGCCAGCTTCGGCAACGCGGGCAGCGCCGAGCTGCACACCACGGTGTTCCCTTTCATCCTGCGCGGGGTCAAGTTGCTGGGGGTGGATTCCGCGGCCACCGCGATGCATCTGCGCGAACAGATATGGCAACGCCTGGCAGGCGAATTGAAACCGCGCCAGCTTTCCAGACTCGCACACAGTGTGCCGTTCGCAAAGCTGCCTGAGGTGTTCCCCAGGATGCTGCATGGCGAGACCAGAGGCCGCACGGTGGTGCAAATCGCTGGCGGTTGAAAGCCGCTCGGTTATAATGCGCGCCCTCTCGGGCACAGCTTGCCTGCCGGGCGAAAGTGGCGGAATTGGTAGACGCACTGGATTTAGGTTCCAGCGCCGCAAGGCGTGAGAGTTCGAGTCTCTCCTTTCGCACCATGAGTATTTCAGCATCCCGGCACAGACTTTTCG
>JBQGEN010000294.1:0-1651 GCA_052039615.1 Sideroxyarcus sp.
TTGTCCGCTCTTCAGCGGCAAAGCGCACCAGCGCAGATTTTCCAGAAACGGGACTTCGGTATGAATTACGGTATTGCTGGCACTGTCCCAGAAATCGGCGCTACCTTCGAGCCCATTCACGACCAGCACCCTTCCATCCCCCAGCACGGCGATGTCAGTGCCCGCTGCAGGCTTGATGGCGACGGGCAGGTTCTCTACCGTGTTGCTGGAGGGATCCCAACGGCGGGCGATATATTCCGGTTTGGCGCCGCCTTCCGTTCCGCGAACCGCGAAGAACAGCACGCGCTCGTCCCGTTGCTGCCCGAGATGCACCCGCTGGTTCTCGTCAAAGCGCAGATCATTCCCCAGCGACTGCCATTCGCCGCTGTCGGCATCCCACACTTCGCTGTCCAGATTGCCTGCATGGTCCGTCGGGCCATTCGAGATCGCGGCTCCGCCGGCCACCAGCAAACGACCGTCCTTCAACCGCAGCGATGGCTGATTGACCAGGGGAGCAGGAATCGCAACCGGGGCACTTGCCGCAACTGCGGTGATGGATGAATCCGGAAGGCCATCGGATGAAGCAGCCAGGGGGAAGGAAAGCAAACAGGCAAGGCAGAACTTGATGGTCGTTGTGATTCGCATGCGATTCCCTGAGATGGATGCGCGCAGTACCCGGCAGCCTTCTGGTGTTGCGGCGCGCTTGCCGGAGTTTACTTGGATGGGCTGATTCATCCAAGTACCGATCCGATCATGCGGGTCGTAACGCCGCGATCAAAGCTGCAAGCGAACAAGATGCGAGCCGCGGCCCGCCAGTCCGGTAGCCACGACATGCGGGGCTTGCGGACCGGCGTAGTTCAGCGCCAGCAAGCTGCTGCTCGGGGCGGACGTGACCAATAACGATTGTTGTTCTGCGGAGAATGCAAGGCCGCGCGGTTCCGGCAATTCGAACTGCCGGACCAATTCTCCGGTGTGATAGTTCCAGAATTGAAGCAACGCCGAATTCGGCAATGTCGTTGCTACCAGCCTGTCGGTTTCGTTGATGTACAGACTGAGTGCCTCGCCACGCAGCGCGGAGCTTGTCGGCATGGTCTGTACGGAGCCATCCGGGCGAATCACTGCAAGCAGAGGCAACGACACTCCGGCCGCGGGATTGTATGAGCCCGCCAGCACCAGAAAACCGTCAGCCGAGCGGGCGAAATGCGCGTAGCCGAATTGCGTGGTTTCAATGTATATCTGCTTGCGGCATTTGCCGGTATCGGCCTCCAGCCAGACCATGGAGCTGTAGTTGTTGCGCGTCTCGCTGCCTCGATACGCGCGGCGGCTATTTATGACCAGCAGGGTATTCGAGTCCGGCAACCATTGGCAGTCGTGCGGAAAGACGCCTCGCGTCGGGAACTCCCGCAGGACCCGATGGGTCGCGGCGTCCATCACCGAAACCAGCCCCATTCCTCTTGTATCATCCATTTGCGTCGCATAGATGACGTCGCCGGCATGCACCCCGTGGCCGAAAAATCTTCGCCCGGGCAGTGCCCGCGTGACGCGGACGACGGCCGACGTTCCTAAATCGATCTCCGCCATCTGCATCCCCCATTTCTCGAAGGTCACCAGCCGATGCGGTGCTGCCGGCGACGGGATAAAGGTATGGGGCAGAAATGGCAGTTCGATTTCC
>JBQGEN010000295.1:0-6181 GCA_052039615.1 Sideroxyarcus sp.
TTCCGATTTCACGCCGTTGACGGTGCGGCTGTAGCGCGAGAACTCGGTGACGGTCAGCCCGGTGTCGTAGTCGCCGAACAGGGCGTAGAACTGTTTGCGTTCGATCTTCAGGTACAGCTTGCTCGCGCTGGCCGCGTCGAAGCCGGGCTGGGCGGCGTCGGCATACAGCGTGTAATACTGGGTCGGGTTGATCGCCTGCTTCAGGCTCGCCATGCCGGCGCCGCCATCGCCCTGGCGCTTGGCGGTGTCATAGGCCATGGTCAGCAGGTATTCGCCCTTGACCGTGCCCTTGGCATAGAAGGCGAGGCGATCGCCGTCGAACAACTGGCCGTCCGCGCCGGCCTCCTGCAGCGCGGCCATGTTGCCGGAAAGCTGCTGGTGACCGAGCGTGCCTTCGCCGAAGCCGACCAGCACCCAGTCGCGCTGGCCGGCCTCAAGCCAGGTGCGCAGCTCCTGCTTGCGCCCCTTGTCGAAGGTGAAGTTCAGCACGGCCTCGCCGGATTGCGTGGTGGGCGCCAGCTCGACCAGGGCGATGCCGTCCGCGCCGATTTCGTAGCGCGGCAAGTCGCCGATCTTGGCACCGAGCGGGTCGCGCTGGATCGCTTCGAGCCGGCTCATGGACTCGTACGGACTGTTCAGCATGAACTCACCGTTGACGCCGCGCCGCATCTTGTAGCCGTCCTTGTCCAGGAAGCGCAGCGCGATGATGGGGCGGGTCTTGCCGTCGGCGACCAGGCGCGAATGCTCGGGCACCAGTTCGACCCGGTCCGGCGCGACCGTGTAGCGGATGTTGCGGCTCTGGCGCAGCACCTCCTTGCCGGTCTTGTCGGTCACGATCATTTCCAGGTTGTTGTCGCCGTCCCTGAGGTGGATGCCGCGCCAGGTGGCCAGCGCCACGGTGTGCGCCGCGTTGCTTTCCTCACCGTCGTAATACAGCGGACTGACTTCCTCGCCGTTCAGCTTGAGCGTGGCCCGTTGGCCCGGCGCCAGTTTCAGCGCGACCTTGATGGCGGGCAGCGCGGGCAGGAAACTTTCCTGCGGGTGCAGCCATTCCGTGCCGGGCTCGGCGGCGGCCAGCCAAGCTGCGTCATACGGCAGTTGTTCGACCAGTTGATTGCGATTATCGGCGTTCACCGGCTGCGGCGTGGCGTCGCCATCGAGGCGCACCGTGCGCTCGCCGCGATCCTGCGCGCCGGGTACGTTGGCGCTCTCATGGTGCGGCACCGGCGGCGGAATGAGTGCGTAGCTTTCCGTCGCTACCGGCTGTTGTTCCACCAGGAGCTCGGCGCGCGGCAGGTTCACGCCCTGGCTGGCGGAAGGCGCGACGAAGCGCGCCATCGTCGCGAGTTTGACGGGCTCCGGCCCCGCCGGCTGCAGATCGAAGCTGAGCGTGTGCGCCCACTCGCCCTGTTGCTCCGGCAGGCGCAGCACCAGCATGCCGTCGCTGTTCTCCAGCGCTGCGGTCGCCTCGCCGTCCAGCCGCGCGCTGCCTTCCACCAGCGTGGCGCCTTGCGGCAGCGTGAAGGTGGACGACGCCTGGCGCACATCGCTTTCGCCGTGCAGCTGCATGTTGACGCGGACCAGGCCGCCGTCGCGCTGCGCGCTCAGCTTCTGGGTGAAGCGCATCTCCTTCACTGCTTTTCTCTGTACGTGGAAATCGGCACGCCACAGGCTGCCGCCGCGCACGTTGACGAACTGCGAATAATTGCGACCGGCGAAGCGCGCGTTCTTTTCGCAGGTCACCACTTCATAGTCGTCGCTCAACGAATCCAGGTCCAACTGCACCACATGCGTGCCGGGACGGATATTCTCGGCGTGCCAGCGCCCCTCTTGGTCGGTGAGGATGGAAGTGCCGTCCTCCAGCACGATGCGGGCGTTCTGCAGTCCGTCCTTGTCGTTGTCCGCACGCCCGTCGCAGGAACCGATGAAGACGCGCCCCATCAGGATGGCGCGGCAGCGCATCAGGTCTTCGCGCACCGCCACGCTGGCACGAGCGGTGTTGGAAGTCAGAGCGCCGACCGCGAACGCGACGTTCTCCGCCTTGCCGGTCGGCGCGCCGGCGGTGACCTGGGCGACATATCCGAGCCTGACCGTGCCCGCGGCCGGAATATCGCCGAGGGCGAAGGTCAGCGTGCGGCCGTCCGCCGAGACCATCGGGTCGGCTTGCACCGCTCCGTTCAGGCGCGCCGATCCGGTCTGGTAGCGAAAACCCTGCGGCAAGCGGTCGGCGATCTGCACGTTCACCGCCGCAGCAACGGTGCTTTCATTGTCTATGGTCAGCGTGTAAGGCACATATTCGCCTTCGCCCACCACCGACTTGCCGGCCGTCTTGGTGATCTGCAGGTTCTTGCCGGTGGGGTCGACCGGGATGTCGATGCGTAGCGCCGGCGCGCCCGGCAGCACCGTGAACGGCGCGCCGTAGGAAGCGCCGCTCACCACGTAGCCGGCAGTGGCGGGCGTGGCCGCCAGCACGCTCGCCGGCACGCTGGAGGCGAAGGTGTAGCCCGGTGGCCCGTCCACCCGCAGCAGGTAGGTACCCGGGTTGATCAGCGGGAAACGGTAGCCCCCGGGCGGCAGGCTGACCGTGCCGCCGCAGGCGGCGACGGTCGAGCCCGTGACCATCGGATTGGGCGAGGCCTGTACGCCGTCGTCGCACAGCACGGCGGCCGGCAGGCCGCTGGTGGCGTCGAGCAGGGTCACCGTGGCGCCACTCTCCGGCAGGCCGTTGCCGGTATCGAACACGGTGCCGTAGGGATCGACCAGCGCCGCCGCGGTGGTGGTGCTGGTGGCCGCGCTCGCCAAGTCGTGCTGAAAGACATACTCGGCGCGCAGTTGGGTGTTGATGCCGGTGGAAAGCACGCAGTCATGGTGTACCGCCGGCACGCGGGCCGTGTGGATGGCGCCGACGAACACGCCGCTGTCCGGCCCGGTCTCGGTCAGCAGCACCACTTCCTGGTCCGCCGGCACACTGCTGCTGACGCTGACCGCCACGGTCTCGGCCAGCGCCGCATCGTGGTTCGCCCAGTGATCCACCACTTCCAGATAGGCCGTCTGCCCGCTGCCGTAGGTAGCGGTGGGCGCCAGCGCCACACTACCCGGCGCGGCGGCGGCCCCGATCAGGTCAAACGGTCCGGCGGTGGAGCCGCTCGACGCGCACTGCGATGGTCCCACCGGCATGGACACGCCCCCCAGCGTCGCCGCCAGGAAGCGGATCGTGGCATCGGTGACCACGGCGGCGCTCGCGGTCCTGCTGTAGGAGGTGCCGGCGATGCTGAAATTCGCCACCGCCGTGTTGGTGAGCGTGGTCCCGGCCGGCGGGGCGGCCCAGACAGTGGACAACGGCAGAAGCAGCGCCGTCGCCAGCAACGCTTTTTTGTGAACGCGATGAGCGCCCACAAAAAAGCGGGCTGCCCCGGCAAACCGGGGCAACACGCGCAAAATCCCCGCACCCGCCCGGAATACCGGGAGGGGGCGGGGAGGGGTTGTGGCCAAGAACGCCATCGACCTTGTTACTGCACCGTGGTGTTGAAGATGATGGTCACGGTCTCACCGGCGTTCAGCAGCCCGGCCGTGGCATGACCGCCGTCCAGCGGCAGGATGGTGGCGAAGGTGGCCGTGATCGCCTGGCCCGCGATGTCCAGTCCGTCCGCCGTGTTGCTGGTGAAGTAGGCAGTGGTTACGGCAGCCGTTCCGCCGATGTTCCGCGCGGCGCTGGTCGTCACCTTGAAGCCGCTGTTGGCTGCGTCCGCCGGCGTGCCGGCGGCAGAACTGCAGCTCGCGGCATCGGTGGGCACCACCAGGTTGGCGTCATGTGCCAGCGAAGCCGCCAGCGTATCGGTGACGGTCGTCAGCGTGGCCGCGGTGGCACCGGCGTTCTGGATCGCGATCGACCACTGCGTGATGGCGCCCGGGATGTTCTTCGGGTTGGTCACGCCGTTGAACGGATCGCACAGCAGGGTCGCGGTCTTGGTGACGGTGAGCGCGGCCGTGACGACGGTGTAAGTGTTGCGCGCGGAGTGCTTCGCATCGCGCGCCGCGTCGCCCGCTTCCGTGCCAGCGATGTCGCCAAACACGATGTCGACTGCGCCTACGGTGTCGGCACCGGCCGTCGCGGTAATGGCTGCTCCGGGGAGGCCAGCGGTCGCAACATAGATGCCGTTCGCTCCCGTGAAGTTTCCGCGTGCCGTTGCCGTCAGACCCACCAGCGCGGTATTGGTGTTGACCACCGCCGCGGGGATGGCGCACACCACGTGCACCGTGGCGGTCGCATCCGCCGCCAGTTCGTCTACGAACAGCGCGATGTCCTGCGCAGCCTGATAACCTGCGGTTGCGCCGCTCTCGACAAATGCGGCGCATGCAGTGGCATCGAACTCGTCGCCCGCCGCCACCTGATTGATGGCGAGGTTGAAGTCCAGCGGGCTGTTGGCGTTGTTGGTGACGGTAAAGGTGGTGACCTGGGCCGTCGCGCCGGGCACCACGTTGGTGGTGGCGCCGCCGGCCACGGTCAGATTGACCTTCTCGTCCACCACGAACGACGCGGCAGTGGAGGTGATGTCGGTCTGCGCCACGCCGCCGACGTCATAGGCCAGCGTGGCCGAGTTGCTGATGGTGGTGCCGGCAGCGGTGCCTGCCGCCGCCGCGTTCTGCGCCGCACCGAACGTCAGGCCAGCAGCCAGCAGGGCTACGAGTCCGACATTCGAATTATTGCTTCGATTGCCTGGTTTCATTTGAGTCTCCTTGGTGTAACAAATAATGCTTCGATAAAAACAGTCTTTACATTTCACTATTGCGGCGGCCCGGGACCGAAGGGCGGCCCGCGCCCCGCGCGGGGGGCGCGCAGCCAGGGCGGGGCGGTCATGACTGCGGCTGCGGCATGGCGCCGCATGCAGGCGATGGGATGACGCATGTCTTTATTTGATGAACGCGCGGAAGGACACTTCGCCGGATTTGCCCGCGCCGAGTTCGCCCTGGTAGGTCCAGCGGATGTGCGTGTAATCGGTCGGCAGCGCGGTGCGCGTCTTGCCGTCGCTGGTCCTGACACTGAGCCGGCCCGGCGCGGCATAGCGCTTGCCGCCGTCAACGGAGAAGGTGATCACGGTATTGGCGCCGCTGGCGCTGCCGCCCTTGTACACGCTGTCGTTCGGCACGGGGTTGGTGATGACAAAGTTTTTGGCGGGCTGGCCGGCAAGGTTGCGGAAGGTGGTGGTGTAGATGATCTCGTCACCCGGCACGGCCCTGTCCACCGGGTGGCGCTGGATCTCGCGTTTGCCGTCGATGACGGTTGCGACTTCCCGTTCGGCCATGTTTTTGGACTCCACCATGGCGGGCGCCGCAAGGGCGGACAGATGGAATGCCGCCAGCAGGACGGCAAGGACGGAAGTGAGGCGCAATTTCAGCATGGTGATCTCCTGTCAGTTGATGGTGGCGCGAAAAGTGAACCAGATCGTCACCGGTGCGGTGACGCTGCCCGGTGCGATCGTGACGGTGTTGGCAGCGGTGATGCCGAAGTCGGCCCGGTCGCCGTCGGCGGCGTCGGTCCTGGCCGTGCCGTTCACGACGATGCTGCCCGGGACGTAGGTCGTGTCCGCAGGCACGGGATCGGTGAGCACGAGTCCGTTCACATTGCCGCTGCCGGGAACGGTCAGCTCGATGCGGTAGGTGAGGACGGAGCCGCTGACGATCTTGCAGCCGCTGGCTGCGCTGCAGCCGTAGGGGTCCTGGATGTTGCTGACGGTCTTGCTCAGGGTGACGGGCGTGCCGAGCCGGAAAGCGTCGCGCGCCGAGTGTTTGCCGTCGCGCGCGGCGTCATCGCTGCCCGCGGCGTCCACGAACACAACGTCCACCGTGGCCGGCGTATCGGCGCCGGCCGTGGCGGACACAGGGGCGCCGGTCATGCCCGGATCGCCACCGTGCAGCGTGGCTGCCGCAAGATTGACGATGGCCTGATCGCCGCCGCTCTGCCCCGGCGCGATGTCGCACACGACATGGACGATGCGGCTGGCGTCGGGCGCCAGTTCGTCTATGAAGACGGCCGTGTCGTCCGCATCGTAGCCGGGCGCGGCGCCGCTCTCGACCCGCACCCGGCAGGCGGCGGCATCGAAGTTGTCGCTGCCGCCGTACAGGCTGGCGCCGCTGCCGATATTGGCGGCGGCCAGGCTGTAGTCCTGCACCGTGTTGCCGA
>JBQGEN010000296.1:0-1778 GCA_052039615.1 Sideroxyarcus sp.
GGGCCGACCACGTTGATGGTCAGCGCCATGGCATCGCCCTGCGGCAGCGCCGCCAACAAAAGCATGGTGAACAACATGCGCCACAGATTTTGCAGCGCGACCCCGAGATTGGTTTCGACATGGGTTTCCATAGTTCCTCCCTCGATTGCACGACTTGTATTTGCAGGCTCAGGCTCGCGCCGGGACCTGCGGCCGAATTTCTTTGTATCCATAGGGCGCAAGTATCGTCATGCAACCACGAGCGCACACTCAGTCGGAGCCTCTATTCGATCAGGTGCAGCACCGTATTTCGGCGCTGGACCTGTAGCGCGGGAAGTGCACCCGGCGAGGCCGGACCGGGTGCCAGGGAAATGGCCGGCGAAAATGCCGGACGGAATGGCGGCGCCCCTGCGAGCCGTATTCCCCTTGATCAGGAGATGACAGCCCTGCCCAGGCAGCGCCCGAACACGTTCCTGCGATTGATCACGGACCAGAATGTCTTCCACAGGATGCGCATATCCGTCGCAGTGGACATGTTCTCGATGTAGCCGATATCCATGCGGATGGTCTGTTCCTTGGTCAGAAGGTCGCGACCCGAGATCTTGGACAGGCAGGTGACGCCGGGCTTCACCGACAAATACTGCTGGCGGTATTTGCCGTAGAGCGCGGACACCTCGGGGATCTCGGGGCGCGGACCAACCAGCGTCATGCTGCCGAGCACGACATTCAGGAAATTGGGCAACTCGTCGATGCTGGTGCGGCGGATGAAACTGCCGACGCCCGTGATGCGCGGATCGACCTTGTAGTGAAAATGGAAATCCAGACTCCCGTGTTTGCTGTAATCGTAAAGCTCAGGGAAACGTTCGCGCGCATCGGCATACATGCCGCGCAGCTTGAATATCCTGAACGGCTTTCCGTTCAGGCCGACGCGGGTCTGGATGAAGAGGGGCGAGCCCTTGCTTTCCAGCCTGACGGCGATGGCGGCTGCGATGATGATCGGCAGCGAACAGCACAACAGTATCGAACCCAGCACCAGGTCCAGCCAGCGCTTCGAGATTCGATAGCACGCCGCGCGCATTCCGCTGCTCCCGGCCATTGCGTCACGGCAATTCGGGCCGGCCAGATCGGGCAGGTTGGCGCTGCTGGCGAGGCGGCGCATGCGTGCCTCATGGAACCCGGGAACAAACACTTGTTTGGTCTGTATGTAGCTGGCCATGACATCCCCCTCAGCAAAGTTGACGATCTATCGGATGACGGCGGAACGGGCGAGGCCCGGACAACCATCGCGTGCAGGGCGTCATCTTGTGCAACAAAGGTGGAGCGATAAATATGCTGACGGCCTTATTCGGCCTGCTTGCGTTGCCTAGTTGCTTCCCTGATTGACTGCATATCGCTCAAGCGGAAGACCCCAGCTCGACCGGCATTCGCTGTAGTGCCATTACGGTGAAATGCGCAGCTCTTCCGCGCGGACTTCGTGTGCGGATATCGAGCAGCGATGCGCCTTGGAGGATGGAACGGGGGAGATCGCCAACTACAGGGTGGCGAGGCGCGCAGTAGCGCGAAGTTACGGGGAATCACGCAGGAGAATATTCATGCGGGTGCCGGGACGGAAGGTGGATTCCCCGTCCTGCACGCTCACGCAGCTTGCGTGCGCATGGGAACAATCAGGGAAGCGCTGATCTATTCCTCCGTTCGTGGTGAGCTCGTCGAACCATGAACGGAATCAACTTAATCAGAGTTTCCTTAAGAAGAGCCATTCAAATAATCTCGAATAGCTTTAGCGTCTCAAGGATTTTAAA
>JBQGEN010000297.1:0-1739 GCA_052039615.1 Sideroxyarcus sp.
TCAGCAGCGGGCTGCAAACAGCGTGAGCAAGGCTCAGAACCGCGAGCTTGAAGCGATCGACAAGCAACTCTTTCACTTGCAAGCCAAACGCTTTGAGAGCCCACAGCAGGCTCAAGCCGCCTTGTCCGCCTTGTCGACGTCGTGGCGTTATCACCAAGTGGCCAGCACCAAGCTCATCGAGCATAAGCGCTATGCGGGCAAAGGGCGTCCGAATGCCAAGAGCCCCATCAAAGCCATCGAGTGGCAGATTCAAGCCGAGATTCGCCCCGATGCCGAGGCGGTTCGGTGGAGTCAGCAACACAAGGGCTGCTTTGTGCTGGGCACCAACATCGAAGCTCATGAACTCAGTGATGAGGAGGCCATAGCGGCCTACAAAGCTCAAAGCCAAGTGGAGGGTGGCTTCCGGTTTCTCAAAGACCCCTTATTCTTTGTCTCGTCGCTCTTTGTTAAGAAGCCCACTCGGATTCAAGGGCTGCTGATGGTGATGACGCTGGCGTTGTTGGTTTATTCGGTGGCGCAACGTCGTTTGCGTCAAGCCTTAGCCCGTCAACATGAGAGCCTTCCCAATCAAATCAATCAACCGACACAGCGGCCCACCTAGCGTTGGGTCTTCCAACTGCTTGAAGGGATTCACCGGGTCCGCGTAACCATGCAAGATCAAGTTCATGACCTCATGGAAGGTCTCAATGAGGTGCAGATCAAAATCCTTCGGTTGTTTGAGCAAGAAGTGTGCCAGATTTATCAAATTTCCTCGGGTTAGGGGCTGCTCAATGTCGGACACAGGTACTTGCGAGCGGTTTTATCAAACATTCCTTTGATGCGACACCTTACATCCCCCACCAGAGCCGTCAAAACGGCTAACAAAGTGCCTCATCTGGGCGTCTCAATAAACACAGTCTTATCAAGCCGCTGTGAGGGATATCAGATGAGACATGGTATCGGCTCGAAGCTCTCGAGTTTGCTTAACCCCTGAAATTTCGTGAATGATATCGGAAAGCCCACTACCTCCTTCCTACTCCTCGCGGCTGATAGACACAGCTCCACGTTTGACCAACCTCAAGTACCCAGAAACCTCGGAGAAATTCAGCGGAACGCTATCCAGCACTGCGGAGTACGACACCTCGGCGTCCCGGGAGGAGCCACTGAAGCTTTCACGGTACGTGGAATACGGCGTCTTATAGGAGTAGCGGCCTTTCTCAGGATAAATCGTACCCACCCCAGTCCAGGTTTATGAACTCACCCTCGTTCGAGCAGGCGACACGCCGATCCAACGGCATGTGAAGGTCAAAGGGGCAGCCAACCCATACGACCCCGAGTGGGAGGTGTACTTCGAGAAACGCCTCGGCGTGAAGATGGCACATCAACTCAGGGGTCGGAAACAACTGCTATACCTTTGGCAACAGCAAAACGGTTTATGCCCAATATGCCACCAGCAAATCACCCGCCTGACCGGATGGCACAACCATCACATGGTCTGGCGGAGCCATGGGGGTAGCGATACGGCAGACAACCGAGTGCTTCTGCATCCCAACTGCCATAGACAAGTCCATAACCAATCGTTAGACGTGGTACGACCGCGTTCTCCACAGAGCGTTTGAAAGGCTTGAGCTGCTTGCGGGGAAACTCGCACGAGCAGTTCTTAGGGGGCGGGGCGGGAGCAATCCCGTCCGGCTACCCGATCCTTCGATTACTGCGATTTGGGTTCGGCCTACTTTGATCGTCGTCGCCGCGACCGCACC
>JBQGEN010000298.1:0-11845 GCA_052039615.1 Sideroxyarcus sp.
GCACGACCACGTCCGAGGTGGACGCGGTCGTCGTGAGGCGTCAGGCGAGCAGCCTCTCCAGCACCCGCACGTATGTCCGGTGCAGTGCATCGATCTCTTCGACGCGCACGCACTCGTTGACCTTGTGGATCGTACGGTTCACGACGCCGAGTTCCACGACCTGCGCCCCCATCGGGGCGATGAAGCGCCCGTCCGAGGTGCCGCCGCTGGTGGAAAGCTCGGTCTCGATGCCGTTTACCTGCCGGATGGCCGCGCTCACCGCATCCACCAGATCGCCGCGCGGCGTGAGGTAGGGCTTGCCGGACATTTCCCATTGCAGGTCGTACTCCAGCCCGTGCCGGTCGAGGATGGCGTGGACTTTCCGTTTCAATCCATCCACCGTACTGGCGGTGGAGAAGCGGAAGTTGAACAGGATATCCACGGTGCCGGGCACCACGTTGGTCGCGCCCGTGCCGCCGTGGATGTTGGATATCTGCCACGAGGTCGGCGGGAAATATTCGTTGCCCTTGTCCCACTCGGTCGCAGCCAGTTCGGCGATGGCGGGCGCCGCCAGATGGATCGGGTTCTTCACCAGATGCGGGTAGGCGATATGGCCCTGTACGCCCTTGACAGTGAGTGTGCCGGAGAGCGAGCCGCGCCGCCCATTCTTGATGGTGTCGCCGAGCCTGGCGACGCAGGTCGGTTCGCCGACGATGCAATAGTCCAGCTTCTCGCCGCGCGCCTGCAGGGCCTCGACCACGCGCACCGTGCCGTCGATTGCCACGCCTTCCTCGTCCGAAGTGAGCAGCAGGGCGATGGAGCCGCGATGCTGCGGATGCTGTGCGACGAAGCGTTCAACGGCAGTGATAAATGCCGCGATGGATCCCTTCATGTCCGCTGCGCCGCGCCCGTACAGCATGCCGTCGCGCACCGTGGGCGTAAACGGATCGCTGCCCCACTTGTCGACCGGCCCGGTCGGCACCACGTCCGTATGCCCGGCGAAGCAGATCACCGGCGCGGCGTCGCCGCGTCGCGCCCACAGGTTGTCCACTTCGCTGTGGCGCATCTTTTCCAGGTTAAAGTCGAGCGCGGCAAGCCGCGCACCGAGGATATCGATACAGCCGTCGTCGTTCGGTGTGAGCGAATGGCGGGCGATGAGTTGTTTGGCCAGATCCAGTGTGCTGCTCATAGTTTCAGATTCTCATATTCTGTTTCGTTGAAGCCGGTCGCCAGCACTTTGCCCTTGCGTTCCAGCACCGGGCGTTTGATGACGTTGGGTTTTTCCAGCATCAGTGCCAGGGCGGATGCGTCGTCCCTGATGGAATCCTTCGTCTCCGCAGGTAGCTGGCCCCAGGTCGGTCCGGTCTTCTTCAGCAGTCTCTGCCAGCCGACCTGCTTCATCCAGCCAGAGAGCAGGATCTGCGTGACGCCCTGTTTCTTGAAGTCATGGAACTCGTAATCGACGCCATGTTCGTCCAGCCAGTTACGTGCCTTTTTCACCGTGCCGCAGTTGGGAATGCCATAGAGTTTCATGTCTTTGGAGGCACTTCGATGTTGAGCTTGATGCCGTCGAAATTGGCCTTGGGCGAAGCGGTCGGGCTGGCCTGCTTCGCGTTCGGGTCATATGCCTTGACTTTGCTGGTCTGCGAATAGTCGATCAGCGAGGACAGGTTGCTGGCCGAGTCGGCGTTGCGCAACGCATCCTCCTTGGTGATGTGGCCAGCCTTGAACAGCTTGTACAGGGCCTGCTCGAAGGTCTGCGAACCGGGCGAAACGCTCTGCTCGATCGCATCCCGGATCTGGTCGATCTGGTCGCTCTTGATGAGATCGGCGACGAGCGCCGAGTTGAGCAGTACCTCCACTGCCGGTATCAGCTTGCCTTGCACGTTGCGGATCAGGCGCTGCGAAATGACGGCGCGCGTGCAGAGCGACAGATCGGACAGAATGCTGGGACGGGCATCGTACGGGAAGAAGTTCACCATGCGGTTTAGCGCGTGGTAGCTGTTGTTGGCGTGCAGCGTGGACAGGCACAAGTGGCCGGTCTGGGCGAAGATCAGCGCGTGCTTGAGCGTTTCGCGGTCGCGGATCTCGCCGATCATCAGCAGGTCCGGCGCTTCGCGCATGGCGCTCACCAGCGCCGCGCCGTAATCGGCCGTGTCGGTGCCGATCTCGCGCTGGTTCACGATGGACTTGTTGTGGCGGAACATGTATTCCAGCGGATCCTCGATGGTGAGGATATGCCCGCTCTGCGATTCGTTGCGGTGCTGGATCATCGCTGCTAGCGTGGTCGACTTGCCGGAGCCGGTGGCGCCGACCATCAGCACCAGTCCGCGCTTCTCCATGACCAGTTCTTTCAGTACTAGCGGCAGGTTCAAGGCCTCGACGTCGAGCACGTCCCCGCGCACATAGCGGATGACCATCGCGATGCTGCTGCGCTGGCGGAACACGTTGACGCGGAAGTTGCCGATGCTGGGCACGCGGAACGAGAAGTTCATCTCCATGTGCAGCTCGAACTCGGTGATCTGCTGCTCGGTCATCATCTCGTAGACGATGCGCTTGACCGTCTCCTCGTCGAGCTTCTGCGCATTGACCGGCATGGTGATGCCGTCGATCTTGATGTTGATCGGGGCCCCGACCGAGAAGAACAGGTCAGAGGCCTTCCTGTCGGCGGCGAGTTGCAGCAGCGGCGTGATGATCATGGCGTTCTCCCGAAGAGAGGATGGAGGAGGGTGGATCGGGGATCGAGGGAAGACATGCTGAGCCTCAGCCTCGATCCTCGTTCCTCAATCCCGAATTAGATACCTCGCAACAATTCGTTGATGCCGGTCTTGCCCAGGGTCTTGGCATCCACCTTCTTCACGATCACCGCACAGTACAGGCTGTACTTGCCGTCCTTGGAGGGCATGCTGCCGCTGACCACGACAGAGCCGGCGGGTACGCGGCCGTAGATGATCTCGCCGGTCTCGCGGTCGAGGATCTTGGTGCTCTGGCCGATGAACACGCCCATCGAGATCACCGAGCCTTCTTCCACGATCACGCCTTCGACGACTTCCGAGCGCGCGCCGATGAAGCAGTTGTCCTCGATGATGGTGGGGTTGGCCTGCACCGGTTCCAGCACGCCGCCGATGCCGACGCCGCCGGAGAGGTGCACGTTCTTGCCGATCTGCGCGCAGGAGCCGACGGTGGCCCAAGTGTCGACCATGGTGCCTTCATCCACGTAGGAGCCGATGTTGCAGTAGGAAGGCATCAGCACCACGTTCTTGGCGATGTAGGAACCACGGCGCGCGGCGGCCGGCGGCACCACGCGGAAGCCGCCTTCGCGGACTTCCTTGGAGTTGTAGTCGGCGAACTTGGACCGCACCTTGTCAAAGTAGTTGGTGAAACCGCCCTTGATGAAGGCGTTGTCCTCGATGCGGAACGACAGCAGCACGGCCTTCTTCACCCACTGGTGGGTGACCCATTGGCCGTCGATCTTCTCCGCCACGCGCAGCCTGCCCTGGTCGAGGTACTCGATGACGGTGTTGATGGTTTCCTTCAGTTGCGCGTCCACGTTGCGCGGAGTGATCTCGGCACGGCGTTCAAAGGCTTCTTCGATGATGGCTTGCAATTGCGGCATGGTGTGTCCCAGTCTGATGTGTTGATTGAAATGGTTATAGTTTTTTTGCGAATTCGGCGATGCGGCGTGCGGCTTCCAGCGTCTCGTCCAGATTGGCGACCAGCGCCAGGCGGACGAAATTGGCGCCGGGATTTGTCCCGTGCGCTTCGCGGGCCAGGAAGCTGCCGGGCAACACCGAGACATTATAGTCGCGGTGAAGCTGTTGCGCGAAGGCGGTGTCGGCGATGGGGGTGCGTATCCACAGGTAGAAACCGGCATCCGGTCTGGAAACCGGCAGCACGGGTGCGAGCAGGGCGATGACCTTGGCGAACTTCTCCGCATACAGATGACGGTTCTCGGCGACGTGCGCCTCGTCGTTCCAGGCGGCGATGGTGGCGGCCTGCACCGCCGGATTCATGGCGCAGCCGTGGTAGGTGCGGTACAGCGCGAACTTCTCCAGTATCCCCGCATCGCCCGCGACGAAGCCGGAACGCAGGCCCGGCACGTTGGAACGCTTGGACAGGCTGGAGAACACCACGAGATTGCGGTAATCGTCGCGCCCGAGTTGCCGGGCAGCCTGCAGCGCGCCCAACGGTTTGTCCTCGCCGAAGTAGATCTCGGAATAGCACTCGTCCGCGGCAATCACGAAGCCGTAGCGGTCGGACATCTCGAACAGGGTCTTCCATTCCTGCAGCGGCATCACGCGCCCGTTCGGGTTGCCCGGCGAACAGACGTAGATGAGCTGGGTGCGTTGCCACACGGCATCCGGCAGTTGCGCGAAGTCCAGCGCGTAGCCGTCCTCCGGCAGGGTATTGAGGAAATGCGGCGTGGCGCCGGCGAGGAACGCCGCGCCTTCGTAGATCTGGTAGAACGGGTTGGGGCAGACCACGGCCGGATCGTGCCGGCTGCGGTCGATCACCGTCTGGGCAAACGCGAACAGCGCTTCGCGGCTGCCGTTCACCGGCAATATCTGGGTCTTGGCATCCGGTGCGGGGATGGCGTAGCGGCGTGCCAGCCAGTTGGCGATGGCGGTGCGCAGCGCCTCGCTGCCGATGGTCGTGGGATAGTGCGCCAGTCCGTCGAGCCCGGCGATCAGCGCCTCCTTGATGAACGCCGGCGTGGCATGCTTGGGCTCGCCGATGTGCAGGCTGACCGGCTTGAAGGCCGGGTCGGGCGTCACTTCCCCGAACAGCCTGGCCAGTTTCTGGAAGGGGTAGGGCTGAAGCTTGTCTAAATCACGATTCATCGAAAGACCTCTGCGCAACTGCTGTGCCTGGTGATGTCGCATCGAGATGCGGCTCAAAATTCTCACGTACTTTCTTGTACACTCCGTTCGCCGCATTCTTCTCTTCTGCGCGCAGAGTTGCGCGAGGACTCGGTGGCGGCGAAAACGTTGAGCATTATAAGGGGCGGGCAAGTGCCATCAAAACAAAATGTCATGCCGATTGCCGGCGTACTGAGCGGCGCGCTGGTATGGGGATTGATCTGGTATCCCTATCGCGTACTGCAGGACGTCGGCGTCTCCGGGGCGATGGCGACGCTCATCACCTATCTGCTGGCCATGTTGTGGGGCGCGTTCATGCTGCCGCGCGTGTGGCGCGAGCGCTCCACCTTCGGCTGGTGGGCGCTGCTGCTGGTGTTGAGCGCGGGCTGGGCGAACCTGGGCTATGTGCTGGGGATGCTGCAGGGCGAAGTGATGCGCGTGCTGCTGCTGTTCTACCTGGCCCCGGTGTGGACCATTCTGTTCTCGTTCTGGATGCTGGGCGAGCGGCTCAACCGCTACGGCTACGCGGTTATGGTGCTGTCTCTGGGCGGCGCCATGGTCATGCTGTGGGAGCCGCGACTCGGCCTGCCGCTGCCGCAGAACCTGTCCGAGTGGCTGGGGCTTTCGGCAGGGATGGGGTTTGCGCTCTCCAATGTCACCTCGCGCCGCTCCGACCATCTCTCGGTGCAAGTCAAATCCTTCAGCCTGTGGCTGGGCACGGCAGCGCTGACCCTGCCGTTCCTGTTGTGGCAGGGCGGATTGATCGAGCAGGTGGCCGCGGTATCCGCGCAATCCTGGCGGTTGCTGGCACTGCTGGGGCTCGTGCTTTGCGCCACCAGTTTCGCGGTGCAATACGGGGTGGCGCATCTTTCCGCCAACCGCGCGGTGGTGCTGTTCCTGTTCGAACTGGTGGTCGCCGCCGTCGCGTCCTTCTTCCTGGCTGGCGAAGCGATGGATCTGCGCGACTGGATCGGCGCAACGCTGATCGTATCCGCCAGCCTGCTGTCGGGGCGGTTGCCAGCCGCGCAGCAAAAAACCTGTTGAAGCGGCATCGTGCCTGAACCGCCCACACGGCCGGGGATGTCCTGCCGGAATTGACGTGTGGCGCAGGGTGTCATTAATGGCGTGCACGACAGTCATGTCGTGCCATTGTTGGCATGACGTTCGCCATCCGCCTTGTTCTGGGCAACATTTCACTTATCCTCATCTGTTTGAAAAAAAACATCATTCATCCGCCGCGCGCGGTATGGCACGGTGATTGCTGACGTGTATCCGACTGACGAACGCTGTTGGTTCGTTGACCAGGTTTCATGGAGGTGCAGCGGTGGCGAACAGACGAGGTCTGACAATCCTGTCCTTGGTATTCGTGTTCGGGGCGATCTACTGGTTCGGACTGCGCACCGACCCCAGGGTAGTGGCGCTGAATCAGGCGCTGCAGGAGACCGGCAGCCCGGCCATGCGCAACTATCCGTATACGTTCAGGGTGGTGCGGGTCGAGGCTGAGACCGCGGTGATGGCGACGCCGCGCTCTTTCAAGGTGCCGGTATATCGCATGATAGGCGCGATCCATCCCAATCTGGCGGGGAAAGCGCCGACCGACCCGGATTTTGCCGCTGCGGAGAAGGAGCTGGCACAACTGCAATCCGAAGCGCGCCGGATCGTACTCGATCAACCCGGCGTCAGCGCCGTGAAATGGGAACTGGATCAGAACTGGCTGCTGGCGCACAACATCCAGCTCAATTGAGGCAAGGCGTATTTCTGTTTTCTTTTGAGGCGTTCTATTTTTTGTTTTTGGAGAGCAATGCAATGTTAAAGGTCATCGGAAGTTTTCTCGCTGGAGTCGTCGTGGTTGCGCTGCTTATCTACAACTTCGCGGGTAGCCTCATGTTCCGGGAGATCCCCAGCCCGTTCGGCGTGGAGGAGACCGTGGCGCGCATCCAGCAGAACGTGCAGAACGCCGGCAACGGCTGGGCACTGTCCGGCCTGCGCAACGCCGCCAAGCCGATCGAGGCGGACGGCGGCAACGTGCTGCCGGTGCTGATGATAGAAGCGTGCAGCACCCGCTATTCCGGCCCCATCCTCAAGGACGACTCGCTGCGTTTCCTCTCCAACCTGATGCCGTGCAAGATCTCGGTGTACAAGAAGAACGACGGCAAGACCTACATCGGTCTGATGAATGCCGAGCTGATCGGCGGCCTGTTCGGTTCCAAGGTGGGCGCGATCATGAAGCATGTCGCCGCCGACCAGGCCAGGTTCGTCGTGTTCGACGCGAGCAAGCCTGCGCCCGCGATGATCAAGGGCACGCCCGGTGCTGCCGGCGGCGGCGGTTCCGGCTCCGCCGCGGATGGCGGTTGCTGATGCCGGCGCCCCTACCTACACCCAGCTCAATCAAGGTGACAGCATGTTATCAAGACTCAAATTCGTTCTGCTGCTAGTGGCGGCATGCGCGCTGCCCGTTTATGCAGCAACCGCTCCGCAACTGGAGACCATCGTCAAGCCGAAAGCGGCCTCCACGGCCGACCACAGCAAGTTCAAGGAGCTGCAGAAGAACTTCACGAGCGGCCCGCAAGTGACCGAGGCCTGCCTGATCTGCCACACCGAAGCCGCCAAGCAGGTGCAGCACACCAAGCACTGGACCTGGGAGTCGACCGACCCCAGGACCGGCCAGGTGCGCGGCAAGAAGAACATCATCAACAACTACTGCACCTCTCCCGTCTCCAACGAGAAGGACTGCATGGCCTGCCACGCGGGCTACGGCTGGAAGGATGACAAGTTCGATTTCAAGGTCGAGAAGAATGTCGACTGCCTGATCTGCCACGACCAGACCGGCACCTACCGCAAGCTACCGGGCGACGCCGGGCATCCCGTGTACAAACGCAAGGAATTCCCGCACGGATCGGGCAAGTTCGTCGAAGCGGTCGACCTGAAGAAAGTGGCGCAAAGCATCGGCATGCCCAGCCGCAGCAACTGCGGCTCCTGCCACTTCTTCGGCGCGGGCGGCAACGGCGCGAAACACGGCGACCTCGACAGCTCGCTGCAGCATCCCGGCAAATATCTGGATGTGCACATGGACGAGAAGGGGCTGAATTTCTCCTGCACCACCTGCCACGCCACCTCCCATCACGAGGTGTCCGGCAGCCGTTATAACGTGGCTGCGGCGGTCAAGGGGCCGGCCCACATCCGCGGCAAGCCGGATGAATCTCCCGCGGCCTGCCAGTCCTGCCACAGCGACAAGCCGCACCACGAGCCCATGCTCAACACGCACACGGCCAAGATCGCCTGCCAGACCTGCCACATCCCGGAATACGCGCGCAACCAGATCGGCACCGAGGCGAGCTGGGACTGGTCGCAGGCCACCACCATGGGGCCGGACGGCAAGCCGATGGTGCGCAAGGACAGCGCCGGGCGCCGCGCGTTCGACACCAAGAAAGGCGCGTGGGTGTGGGATTCCCACGTGATCCCCGAATACCGCTGGTTCAACGGCGCCTCCACCTACAAGGTGATCGGCGACAAGATCGACCCCTCCGGCACTGTGCAGATCAACGAGGTGGGCGGCGGCCCGGACGATCCCGACTCGCGCATCTGGCCGACCAAGGTGCACCGCGGCAAGCAGCCCTATGACAAGGTGAACAACTATCTCACCGTGCAGCACACCGCCGGCGAGGATGACACCGCGTTGTGGCACAACTACGACTGGCAGAAGGCAATCGGCGCCGGCATGAAGGCGGCGGGCCTGCAATATAGCGGCGAGTATGGCTTCGTCGACACCGAGATGACCTGGCCGATCACGCACATGGTCGCGCCGAAACACGACGCGCTGTCCTGCGCGCAATGCCACGGCAAGAACGGCCGTCTGCAGGGTATCGAGGGGGTGTATATGCCATCCCGCGACAGCAACAAGTGGCTGGACATGATCGGCTGGACGCTGGTCCTGCTGTCGCTGCTCGGCGTGCTGGTGCACGGCGCCTTGCGCATCTACACCAGCAAGAAGAAGGGACAACACAAATGAACACAGTGAATCGCATCTATCTGTACAAGCGCTATGAGCGTTTCTGGCACTGGTCGCAGGCCTTGCTCGTCATCTCCATGCTGGTCACCGGTTTCGAGGTGCACGGCAGCTTCACGCTGTTCGGTTTCGGACAGGCGGTGAACCTGCACACCATTTTCGCGTGGACATTGCTGACGCTGTGGGCCTTCACCATCTTCTGGCAGTTCACCACCGGCGAGTGGAGGCAGTACATCCCGACGCTGAAGAAGGTGGACGCCATGGTGCGCTACTACGCCTTCGGCATCTTCCGGCATGCGCCCAACCCGTTCCACAAGACCGCCGAGAAGAAACACAACCCGCTGCAGCGTCTGGCGTATCTGGCGCTGCTGTCCATGCTCTCTCCGGTCATCTGGGGGTCGGGGCTGTTCTATCTGTTCTATTCGCAGTGGAAGGGCTGGGGCGTGGACGCCTGGCTGAGCCTGGAGGCGGTGGCGCTCATCCATACCGCTGGCGCTTTCATGATGCTGGTGTTCTTCATCGCGCATGTGTACCTGACCACCACCGGGCATACCCCCACCGCTCACATCAAGACCATGATCACCGGCTGGGAAGAGGCGGACTGAGCCGGAGGTCGATGACGGAAAAGCCGCTGCTTGCAGCGGCTTTTTTATGGCAGTCCGCCTATTTGCCGGAGCGTGCCGCCACGTCGCGCAGCAGCGGCAGGTACTGCGACCAGCGCGCGACCGGCCCGACATGGGAAAACACCACGATGCCGTGCTTGTCCAGAACGTAGGTGGTGGGAAAGACCTCGGCGATATAGCGGTCATGGATGGTCTTGCCGTCGGCGAGCGGCAGCGCGTCCAGCGATTCGCCCCTAACCCCGGAGTCATGCAAAGGCAGCGTCATCCGCTGCTGGCGCAGCCAGCGGCGGGAGTTGGCGAAATCCTCTCGCACCTGCAGCAGGATCATCTGGACATCGGGCGCGGTTTTCTCCAGCGTCCGCTGCAACTGCTGCAATTCCGGCATTTCGCGCCGGCAGGGCGGGCACCAGGAGCCCCAGAAATGCAGCAGTACCACTTTGCCGCGCAGGCCGGAGAGCTTGAGCGGTTTTCCCGCCGCGTCGCGGAATGCCAGGTCGAAGAAACGTTCGCCGCGCTGCAGGCCGACCCGCGCCCGGCTGGCTGCGGCACGATCCTGGTATGGCCCCCAAAGGCGTGACCACGCCTGGCTGTCGAACACGACGCTGTCATCCAGCGCATACAGGAGGCATGCCCGGCCGGCATCGAACTCGCAGGTCTGCATGGCGTCTGCTGCGACGGACTCGGCGGACGAGCCGTCGCCATACCAGGTCCAGGCGCCGCCCGGCGCGATGGCGAAGGCACGATGCATGCCGGCGGCGAGGAAATCCCGGTAGCCGTCGCGACCGCTCCGGTCGAGATGGGGAACGGCCTCGATGTCGCGCAGATCGGTCGCTGCCGCCGTTGCGGCAAAACCGATGAAAAGCAGGGCGGCGATGGAAGCGTGCGACAGGCGTGTCATGAATGTCATGGGTTGGCTGGGCGGAGCCAGGCGCTGTTCAAGGGAATATGTCGTCCGGAATGCCGCGTGAGGAGACCGCCACATTCTGCGTGGCGCGCATCATGCAGTCAACGTCGGCTGCGTCCCGGTCGCGGCGGATCGGCAGTGCCTGTTTTTCATGAGAATTGTGCAGGCACCGGCGCCTGGGGTAGACTGCGTGCGCTTTTGAAGCTGTCAATTTCAGGATTGGACGCGTACGCGGAATACCAACATGAAAAAAACCCCGACGCCGGCCGAGATAAACGAGCTGTTCGACAACGACGATCCGCAAGTGGTGTGGACGAAGACGACCGGGATCATCCGTCGCATGAGCCCTGCTTATGATTTCGGTCCATTTCGCGCCGCGTACGAAGACATCCTGCGCCTGTTCCGCGGTGACTATCCCGGCTATGGCCCGATCCGCACCCCGTATCACGACCTCCCGCACACGCTGGAAGTCCTGCTGTGCGGGGCGCGCCTGATGCACGGCGTGCACGTCTCGGGCGATCGACTGGGCGATGACGAGATCACGCTGATCCTGATCGCGATACTGATGCATGACGTCGGCTACGCGCAGCGCAAGGGAGAGGAGAGCGGGACCGGCGCGCAGTACACGCAGACCCATGTCCAGCGCGGCGTCGAGTTCATGCGCCAGTATTTCGCCGATCGCGGACTGCCGGCGGCCGTCCCGGTCGCCGTGACCGCCATGATCCTGGGGACGGAGCACAATCGCCCGTTCGCGCAGATATGCTTCACTGATGAAAGATCGCGCATGCTGGGCCGCATCGTGGCCACTGCCGACATCGCTGGGCAGATGGCGGACCGGATCTATCTGGAAAAGCTGCTGTTCCTGTATCTGGAGTTCAGGGAGGCGCAGGTCGGCAGCTACCAGAGCGTGTACGACCTGCTGTGTCAGACCAACCGCTTTTACGAGACGGTCCGCGAAAAGCTCGACGGAGCGCTGGGCGGCATCTACCGGAAGTTGGAACACCACTTCCAGGACACGCTGGGCGTCAGCAACAACTATTACCTGGAATCGATCGAAAAGAACATGGCTTATCTGGCAAAGGTCGTCGCCCACGACGAAGCGGAGCTCCATACTATGCTCAAGCGCAACGGCGTCGTGGAGCGATCGCGCAACCTCACCCAGTCATCCTGACCGTGCCGGCGCGGTTCCGGAAATGGGCGCGCGCCACGGTTCAAGCAGTTCGGCCGAGTTACGCCACCGTCACCGTCTTGTCCCGATACACATCCTGGATCGCATTGAGCAGCACCACGCCGTCCTGCATCGGTTTCTGGAACGCCTTGCGGCCCGAGATCAGGCCCATGCCGCCGGCGCGCTTGTTGATGACGGCGGTGCGCACCGCCTGGTGCAGGTCGTCCTTGCCGGATTCGCCGCCGGAGTTGATCAGGCCGACGCGTCCCATGTAGCAGTTCGCCACCTGGTAACGGACCAGGTCGA
>JBQGEN010000299.1:0-1601 GCA_052039615.1 Sideroxyarcus sp.
ATGCACGCGGTTGGCGAGTCGCAGGTACAGTTCGTCGAGCAGCGTGCTGATATTGGGTACCAGCGCGTCGAACAGCACGAACAACGTAACCTGCTGGTCGTCTTTGATCTGGGCGCGAATCTGGCTGCCGATCTGTTCCGCCACTTGGGCTGCACCGGCAGCATCATGGGGAAGGTTGTCATGCAGCGACACGAACGGCATCGAATCGAAGCGCAAAAGCCACACACCCTGCGAGCGAAATTCGCCGCTTTCAACCAGTGCAGGGAAGATTGCCCCGACCAGCGAAATGTTGCGTTGCGCGCAGATTGCCTGCAACCGCTCGACGCCGCCCTTTTCGGCCTCGGGCAACAGGGCAAGGACACCCATGGACGGAAAGGCGTTGCGCCAGGAATCGAGCAAAGTCTCTATGGGCGCCGCATCCAGATTCGGAAAGAAGTGCATGCCACGGGAATCCATATTTGCCTCCTTCTGCAACCGCGGTGCGCAGTGTTACGACCGACCGGCAAACCGAAAATTCCATCGCAACCGATAGTTAGGCGGGCGACGGAAAACCAATAGACCTCATTGGCAGTCTACTGTTTGCCGTGGCAATTGTGTAGCGAAATGCACACCGATCAAAGGCTTCCGCCAGCGCCATGTCAGTGCCGGCGAATATGCGGGGACAATTTGATATACTTCGACATTCAAAGAAGCAGAGCTGATATGAGCCCCTTGAACATCGTCATCCTCGCGGCCGGAAAAGGCACGCGCATGTACTCCGACAAGCCGAAAGTGTTGCACGCGTTGGCCGGCAAGCCGCTGGTGCAGCATGTGCTGGACTGCGCCACGTCGCTGCAGCCGCAGCAGGTTTGCGTGGTGTACGGACACGGCGGCGAGGCCGTGCCGCAGGCGATGCAGCAGTACGGGGCGAAATTCGTGATCCAGGAACCGCAGCTCGGGACCGGCCATGCGGTACAGCAGGCGATGCCTCACCTTGAGGACCAAACCCGCACATTGGTGTTGTACGGCGACGTGCCGCTGATCCAGCACAGCACCCTGCACCAGATGCAGCAGGCGGGCGACGGACTGGTGCTGCTCACCGTCAATCTGGACAACCCCACCGGCTACGGCCGCATCGTGCGCGACGCGCAAGGCGACGTGCAGTGCATCGTGGAAGAGAAGGACGCCACACCCGAACAGCGCGAGATACGCGAAGTGAACACCGGCATCCTGCTGGCACCCACCCCCAGCCTGCGCGCATGGCGGGCGAAGCTGGGCAACAACAACGCGCAAGGCGAGTATTACCTCACCGACATCGTGGCGATGGCCGTGCAGCAGGGCGTGGCGGTGCACACCGTGCAGCCGGCGCAGCGTTGGGAGGTCGAGGGCATCAACAACAAGATGCAACTCGCGGCACTGGAGCGGGTATGGCAGCAGGCCGTGGCCGGGCGCCTGCTGGCACAGGGGGTGACACTGGCCGACCCGGCGCGCATCGATGTGCGCGGGACTTTGATTTGCGGTCGCGACGTCGAGATCGACATCGGCTGCATCTTCGAGGGCGGCGTCACCTTAGGCGACCGCGTGCGAGTGGGGGCTTACAGTGTCATTCGCGATGCGATCAT
>JBQGEN010000300.1:0-11888 GCA_052039615.1 Sideroxyarcus sp.
ACCGGGTGGGTCGTCATGCGGATGCGGTTCACCTCTTCCATCTTCAGCTCGATGTAGGCATCGCGGAAGTCGTTGGAGAACACGCCGCCGCGGGTCAGGAACTCGCGGTCCTTGTCCAGGGCTGCCAGGGCCTCATCCAGCGATGCGCACACGGTCGGGATCTTTGCATCTTCTTCCGGTGGCAGGTCGTACAGGTTCTTGTCTGCGGGATCGCCGGGGTGGATCTTGTTCTGGATGCCATCCAGACCGGCCATCATCAGCGCGGCGAAGCACATGTACGGGTTGGCGGAAGGATCCGGGAAACGCGTCTCGATGCGGCGTGCCTTGTCGCTGGCGACGTGCGGGATGCGAATCGAGGCGGAACGGTTCTTGGCGGAGTAGGCCAGCTTCACCGGTGCTTCGTAGTGCGGAACCAGACGCTTGTACGAGTTGGTGCCGGGGTTGGTGATCGCGTTCAGTGCCTTGGCGTGCTTGATGATGCCGCCGATGTAGTACAGCGCCATTTCGGACAGACCGGCATAGCCGTTGCCTGCGAACAGGTTCTTGCCACCCTTCCAGATGGACTGGTGCACGTGCATGCCGGAACCGTTGTCGCCGACGATGGGCTTGGGCATGAAGGTAGCGGTCTTGCCGTACTGGTGAGCTACGTTCTGGATCACGTACTTTTGAGTCTGGGTCCAGTCAGCGCGCTTCACCAGCGTGTTGAACTTGGTGCCCAGTTCGCACTGGCCGGCGTTCGCCACTTCGTGGTGGTGCACTTCGACGGGGATGCCGATCTCTTCCAGCAGGATACACATCTGGGCGCGAATGTCGTTCAGGCTGTCGACGGGCGGGACGGGGAAATAGCCGCCTTTGACTGTCGGACGGTGGCCGGTGTTGCCGCCTTCGAAGGTGTGGCCGGTGGCCCAGGCGCCTTCTTCGGAGCCCACTTTGACGGAGCAGCCGGACATGTCGATGTGCCATTGCACGGAGTCGAAAATGAAGAATTCGGGTTCCGGACCGAAGTAGGCGGTGTCGCCGATGCCGGAGGACTTCAGGTAGGCTTCAGCGCGCTTGGCGATGGAGCGCGGGTCGCGGTCGTAGCCCTTGCCGTCGGTCGGCTCGATCACGTCGCAGGTCAGCACGATGGTGGGTTCGTCGAAGAACGGGTCGACATAGACGGAATCGGGATCCGGCATCAGCAGCATGTCGGAAGCCTGAATGCCTTTCCAGCCGGCGATGGAGGAACCATCGAACGCATGGCCGGACTCGAACTTGTCGGCATCGAAGTGGGAAACAGGCACGCCCACGTGCTGTTCCTTACCACGGGTGTCAGTGAAGCGCAGATCAACAAACTTGATGCCTTGTTCTTTGATCAGTTTCAGAACGTCGGCGGCTGTTTTAGACATACTCAATCTCCCAAGAAAAAATAAGACGATGCTGTTAAGTGAAACAAAATGGTTAGTACGACAGGGCAGAACAGCAGAAACCGTGCCAACACAATAAAGTCCGCAAGGCGCGCATTGTGCCATATCTGTCAAGGCGATGGGCCTGCAACGCGCGCCCCCGAATGGGGCGCGAACGCCGCATCATGCACTAGTTTGGTGCGCCAGTCTGGTAGAGCTGAATGGCTCGATAGTAGGGGTCGTCGGCGCTGATGGCTGCACACTTCTCGCGCAGCAGGGCGAGGTCGACCGGCTGGTCGAACAGAAGCTCCGCCTCCACCTTGCCAGCCAGATAGTGCAGCACGACGCGCGTGGAGGGCGGCAACGGCGCGCCCAGCCGGTCGGCGAGGTGCGCCAGCAACAGATGGCGCTGCGGCAGGTGCGCATTCGGTTTGGCCTTCGCATCGTCTTCCGGATCGATATGCACCATCACATCCATCACGTGATGGCCGTTCAGCACGGCGGTGCGCGCCGCCTCCGCGATGTAGTGTCCCTCCGACACGCTGATCCTGGGATCGACGATGATGTGCGCGTCGACCAGGGCATGGTCCGCCATCTTGCGCGTGCGCAGCTCGTGCAGGCCGTTGACGCCGGGCACCGCCTTCAGCGTGTTGCGGATGGCACGCACTTCCTTTTCGTCCAGCCCGGTGTCGACCAGCTCCAGCATGGCGTCACGCGCGAACTGGATGCCCATCCAGGCGATCATCACGCCGACGACGCCGGCCGCGACCAGATCGAGGAAGGCATAGCCCAGGAGGTTGCCGACGATGCCGACGATGACCACCAGCGAGGAGGCGGCATCCGAGCGCGCATGCCAGGCGTTCGCCACCAGCATCTGCGAGCGCACGCGCTGCGCCACCGCCAGCATGTAGCGGAACATGCCCTCCTTGGCGGCGAGCGCGACGATGGCGACCCACAGGGTGAGGGGATGCACCGCCTGCACGTTCTCGGGATGCTGCAGGCGCATGCCGGCGGAGACCAGCAGCACGACGCCGAGCGCCGCCAGGCTGGCGCCGAGGATGAGCGAGGCCGCGGTTTCGATGCGCGCATGGCCGTAAGGGTGGTTGGCGTCGGCGTGCTTGTTGCCGTGGCGGTTGGCGAACAGCACCAGCACGTCGGACAGCAGGTCGGCGAAGGAATGCAGCCCGTCCGCCATCAGTGACTGCGACTTGCCGAAGAAGCCTCCGAGCAGCTGCATCACCGTCAGCCCCAGATTGATGAAGATGCTCACCCACGTGCTCTTGCGAGCCGCGGCGAAGCGCGCCGGATGGGCGGGTTCGAACGCGGCGGACTTGTCGCGGGCAGGGGGGGGCGTGTGATTTTTCATCGCTGTTGGGATAGTATACAGGCGCGCCGTGCAGGATAGCACTGGCCAGTCAAAGGTTAAACACAGGTAAAGAACATGGGAAAGATCACCGAGATTTTGAAGGCCGCGCAACAACGTGCGAAAGAATCGAACCTGCCGTACGCGGGCGCAGTGACGCCGCAGGAGGCCTATGAATTGATGCGCGACGCGCCTGGCACAAAGATCGTCGACGTGCGCACGCGCGCCGAGATCGACTGGGTCGGCAAGGTGCCGGGCGCGGTCGAGATCGAATGGCTGAACTACCCTGGCATGAAGCCGAACCCCAACTTCATGGCCGCGCTGGAGCAGCAAGTGGACAAGGAAGCGCTGGTGCTGCTCCTATGCCGCAGCGCCCAGCGCTCGCACTTTGCGGCAGCGGTGGCGACGCAGGCCGGATACAGCGCCTGCTACAACATCCTCGAAGGCTTCGAGGGCGACAAGGACTCGAGCAATCAGCGCGGCAAGCGGAACGGTTGGCGCCTCGCCGGGTTGCCCTGGGAACAGAGCTGAGCGACGGCGACGTCGCGCAGGGAACGGCCCGCCCCGGCGGGCTTTTTTACGGGCGCGACCAGCTCACCACACCGGTGTAGGCGGTGAGCAGCACCACCAGGCCGAACACGATGCGATACCAGGCGAACGCCACGAAGGTGTGGTTGGAGATGAACTTGATGAAGCTCTTCACCGCCCACATCGCGGCGATGAAAGAAGCCACGAACCCGACCGCGAATACCGGCAGATCCTCCATGCGCAGCAGCGCCCAGTTCTTGTACAGGTCGTAGGCGGTCGCAGCGAACATGGTGGGGATGGCGAGGAAGAACGAGAACTCCGCGGCCGTCTTGCGCGACAGGCCGAAGATCAGTCCGCCCATGATGGTCGCGCCCGAGCGCGAGGTGCCGGGAATCATCGCCAGCGCCTGCGCGAAGCCCACCTTGAGTGCGTCCGGCCAGCGCATCTCGTCCACTGACTGGATGCGCGGATGATAGGCGCGCTTCTCCACATACAGGATGACGAAGCCGCCCACGATCAGCGCGGTGGCGACCGTGATCGGGTTGAACAGCAGCGCCTTGATTTGGGAATGGAACATCAGCCCCAGCACCGCCGCCGGCAAAAAGCCGATGAACAGCATCGCCGCGAAGCGCTGCGAGGGCTTGTCGCTGGGCAGGCCGGCCACCATCTTCGTCAGCCGCTCGCGGTAATCCCAGCACACCGCGAGGATGGCCGCGAGCTGGATCACGATCTTGAACACCTTGCTGGTCTCGTCGTTGTAACCGAGCAGATCGCCGAGGATGATGAGGTGGCCGGTGGAAGACACTGGCAAGAACTCGGTCAGGCCTTCGACCACGCCGAGAATGGCGGCTTTGAGCAGCAGAATGATGTCCATGTGATTCCGTCATTGATGAAACTACTAGCCATTCGACTAGGCCCGCAAGCGGGAAAGTTATCCCGCGCAGGCGGGAATCCAGCTAATTAAAGAAACGTTCGCCCTGACCCTTCGACTCCGCTCAGGACTAAAGGTATGTCGAAGGGCGAGCTCAATTGCTTTCTTGCAGGAGTGTCGCCTTACGTGCAAGCAAAGCTATCCGCCGATTCACCGCCCGCCGCTCCTCCTCATTCATCTCCAGCCAGCGGTTCACCTCGTCGAAAGTGCGCAGGCAACTGCGGCAGACTTCATCGCCCAGCACCGTCGTGCAATGGCCGATGCAAGGCGAATCGGAAGTGATCTCGGGAGAAGGGTCGGTAGCGAGCATGGCGCGATTATACCGGCTGAGTCGCCCGCTCCAGCCGCGATAACCACTCCATCGCCTCCTCGCGCGAAGTTCCGCACATCTCGGCCGAAGGCTGCAGCCCGCCGCAAAAGGCCGGGCGCCGGGGCGTGCCGAACACCTTGCAGCGCAGATCGGTATCCAGCTGTATGCACGGCACCCCTGCGGGCTTGCCGTCCGGCATGCCCGGCAGGGGCGAGGTGATGGAAGGCGCGATGCAGCAGGCACCGCAACCCGCGCGGCATTGCAGCGTCATGCCTTGTGATAGACCTCGGCGCCCTTTTTCACGAACTCGACAGACTTCACTTCCATTCCTTTCTGTAGTGCGGTCTGCTCGTCCACGCCCTGAGCCGCGGCGAAGTCGCGCACGTCCTGGCTGATCTTCATCGAGCAGAACTGCGGGCCGCACATGGAGCAGAAGTGGGCGACCTTGGCGGATTCCTTGGGCAGGGTTTCGTCGTGGAATTCGCGGGCGCGGTCCGGGTCGAGGCCGATGTTGAACTGGTCTTCCCAGCGGAATTCGAAGCGCGCCTTGCTCATCGCGTTGTCGCGAATCTGCGCGCCGGGGTGGCCCTTGGCGAGGTCGGCGGCATGTGCGGCGATCTTGTAGGTGATGATGCCTTCCTTCACGTCGGCCTTGTTGGGCAGGCCGAGGTGTTCCTTGGGCGTGACGTAGCAGAGCATGGCGGTGCCGAACCAGCCGATCATCGCCGCACCAATCGCAGAAGTGATGTGGTCATAGCCGGGAGCGATGTCCTGAGTCAGGGGCCCAAGCGTGTAGAACGGCGCTTCGTGGCACCACTTCAGTTGCAGGTCCATGTTCTCTTTGATCATGTGCATCGGCACGTGGCCGGGGCCTTCGATCATCACCTGCACGTCGTGCTTCCATGCAATTTGAGTCAGCTCGCCCAGTGTCTTCAGTTCGCCGAGTTGCGCCTCGTCGTTGGCGTCGTACACCGAGCCGGGGCGCAAACCATCACCCAAGCTGAAGGTCACGTCGTAGGCCTTCATGATCTCGCAGATCTCTTCGAAGTGCGTATAGAGGAAGTTTTCCTTGTGGTGCGCGAGGCACCACTTGGCCATGATGGAGCCGCCGCGCGAGACTATGCCGGTCATGCGCTTCGCGGTCATGGGGATGTAGCGCAGCAGCACCCCGGCGTGGATGGTGAAGTAGTCCACGCCCTGTTCGGCCTGCTCGATCAGGGTGTCCTTGAAGATTTCCCAGGTCAGATCTTCGGCCTTGCCGTTCACCTTTTCCAGCGCCTGATAGATGGGCACGGTGCCGATAGGTACGGGCGAGTTGCGGATGATCCATTCGCGCGTTTCGTGGATGTTCTTGCCGGTGCTCAAATCCATCACCGTGTCGCCGCCCCAGCGGATGGCCCAGGTCATCTTCTCGACTTCTTCCTGGATGCTCGAACCCAGCGCGGAGTTGCCGATGTTGGCGTTGATCTTCACCAGGAAATTGCGGCCGATGATCATCGGTTCGCACTCGGGGTGGTTGATGTTGGCGGTGATCACGGCGCGGCCGGCGGCGACTTCGTCGCGCACGAATTCGGGCGTGATTTCTTTCGGCATCGCCTTGCCGAAGTTCTCACCCGGATGCTGTTGCAGCATCATCCCGGACAGGCCGTCGCGCTTCTGGTTCTCACGAATCGCGATGTATTCCATCTCCGGCGTGATGATGCCTTTGCGCGCGTAGTGCATCTGCGTCACGTTCATGCCCGGCTTGGCCTTGCGCGGCGTGTGTTTCAGGTTGAAGCGCATGTCGGCGAGTGCCGGGTCGTTCAGGCGTTGCTGGCCGTATTCGGAAGTCAGGCGCGGCAGCGCTTCGGTGTCGTTGCGCTCGGCGATCCACGGCGCGCGCATCTCGGCCAGCCCGGAGCGGATGTCGATCTTCGCCGCCGGGTCGGTATAGGGACCCGAGCAGTCATACACGTAGATGGGCGGATTCTTCTCGACGCCGTTGTTCAAATGGGTGTCGGTCAGCGTGATCTCGCGCATCGGCACGCGGAGGTCGGGGCGGCTGCCCTGAACATAGATCTTGCGCGAATTGGGCAGCGGCTTGATCGCGGCCTCGTCGACGTGCGCGGTTTTGGCGAGGAATTGGGGATTGGCGTTCATGATGGTGCTCCAGAAAAATGCAGAAAGCACCGGAAGGATGCTTCCCTACGACGGCATTACCCGTACAGGTTCAAAGGGTGTTTCTCACTTCGTAGCGAAGACCCCTAGCGAGCGCGCAAGGTACTGGAAAGCCAAGACAAAGGCAAGCCGGAACGGACTATAAACCATTGAGCGGGCAGGGTGCGCTTGCTATACTGCGCCCATGCTTATAACTACGCAGCAAAGGGACAGGGGGATGAACAACGTGGAACTCGCTCGCTTCAACATGGTGGAACAACAGATACGTCCGTGGGATGTGCTGGATATGGATGTGCTCGAACTGATCAGGAAGGTCAAGCGCGAACACTTCGTGCCGTCGGACAAGCAGTCGCTGGCGTTCATGGATGTGGAAATACCGCTCGGCCACGGCGTGGCGATGTGGTCGCCCAAGCTGGAAGCGCGCGCACTGCAGGCGCTGAAGCTGAAGCGCGGCGATCGCGTGCTGGAAGTGGGAACGGGCAGCGGCTACCTGACCGCGCTGATGTCGCGCATGGCGGCGCACGTGACCAGCATCGAACTGGTGCCGGAGCTGAGCGCACGCGCGGCGCGCAATCTCGCGGCGCACCATTACGACAACGTCACGCTCGAAGTCGGCGACGCCTCCGTGCCCGCCAATCGCTGGGGCAGCGAGAAATACGACGCCATCGTGCTGACCGCCTCGCTGCCGCTGGCGCCGGAATCCTTCTATCCGCTGTTGAACGTGGGCGGGCGCTTGTTCGCCATCGTGGGCGATGCGCCGGCGATGGAGGCGATGCTGGTGACCTGCGTGGCGCCGGGCGTGTTCGAAACGACCTGCCTGTTCGAGACCAGCGTGGCGCCGCTGACGAACGCGCCGCAGCCGCAGCGTTTCGTGTTCTAAACTGGCTCGGACGTATCGGATTTCAACCCGGATTGTCCATTAGAGCTGTTCCTTCCCCCTTTGCAGCGGGAAGGCCAAGATGGGGTAGAGTCGTAGAGCGCTGTCATTTCTACCCTCTCCCTAACCCACCCCCCGCAAGGGGGAGGGGACGCGGAGCGGTGGCACGAACTTGAAATATGTAGTCGCAGCAGGTAATATTAGAAATTACTAATATTAGGAGCGGGCGATGAAACTATCCAAAACGGCTTTCGGCGTACTGCTGGCTCTGGGCATCAGCCCGGTGGCGGGTGCGGCTGATCTGCTCGATGTCTATCATGCGGCGCAGGGTCAGGACGCGGTGTTCGCGGCGGCGCGCGCGGCGCGCGACGCCGGTCAGGAGAAGTTGACCCAGGGCCGTTCCCTGATGCTGCCCAGCGTGAACCTCAACGCCAACACTACCTGGAACGACGTCCATACCGTTCTGCCTGTAGATTCCATCAAGAAGTACAACAGCCACGGCTACGGCGTCAGCCTCGTCCAGCCCCTGTTCCGCGAGCAGAACTGGGCGCTCTATACCGAATCCGAGTTGCAGGTGGCGCAGAGCGAAGCGCAATTCAGGCAGGCCGAGCAGGATCTGGTGCTGCGCGTGGCGCAGGCCTATTTCAACGTGCTGACCGCGCAGGACAGCGTGCAATTGGCGGGTGCGCAAAAGACCGCCATTGCCCAGCAGCTGGAGCAGGCCAAGCGCAACTTCGAGGTTGGCACCGCCACCATCACCGACACGCACGAAGCGCAGGCGCGCTATGACCTGATCGTGGCGCAGGAGATCGCCGCGCAGAGCGCACTGGAAGTGAATCGCCGTTCACTGCAGCAACTCATCAACGCCGTCCCGCCCGAACTGGATCCGCTGGGCGCGGCTTTCCAGCTCGACCCCCCGCAACCGGCGAATCTGGACAAATGGGTGGAAGACGCGCAACTGCACAACCATCAGATCGCCTTCGCCCGGGCGGGCGCCGAGCTGGCCGACAAGGAGGTCGACCGCAACCGCGGCGGCCACCTGCCCACCATCGACCTGGTGGCCAACTACAACAAGAGCGTCACCGGCTACAACAGCTTCACCAACAGCGCGACCGACATCCGCAGCACCAACGTCGGCGTGCAGCTCAACATGCCGCTGTTCCAGGGCGGTGCCACGCAGTCCAAATGGCGCGAGGCCGAAGCCAACCGCGAACGCGCCAATCAGGAACTGGAAAACGCGCGCCGCAACGTCGAACTGCAGACGCGCCAGGCCTATCTCGGCGTGGTGAGCGGCATCGCGCAGGTGCAGGCGCTGCAACAGGCGCTGAAGTCCAGCGAAAGCCTGCTGGAAGCCAGCAAGCTGGGGCACGAGGTCGGCGTGCGCACCAATCTGGACGTGCTCAACGCACAACAGCAAGCCTATTCCACCCGGCGCGACCTGTATCAGGCGCAATACAACTACCTGCTGAGCCAACTGCGTCTGAAGGCGGCCGTGGGCGGGTTGGCCGAGGAAGACCTGGGCAAGGTCAATCGCGCGCTGCATTGAACCCGAAAATCCCGGCCCCGTCATTCCCGTGAAAACGGGAATCCAGTTGCTGGAATACACCCGCGAAGCGGAAAAAACCGAGTTTTTGTCCGCTTCGCGGGTGTATTCTTTTCGGATTCCCACGTTTACCCGCAAGGCGGCGCCGTGATTGTAAGGGGCTAAGCCCCCACAACACAGGCGGTGCGGAACTAATGGATCATCCGGGTTAAACGGGGCGTCCTGCGGTGTTGTGTTGCCGTGCGCATTGTACTATTATTTGTACATATTGCAGGAGGTGAGCATGGAAGCAGTCACATACAGCCACACCCGCCAGCACCTGGCGGAAATCATGAACAAGGTCGCCGAGGATCGCGCGCCCATCTTGATCACCCGACAGACAGGGAATCCTGTCGTGATGATGTCGCTCCAGGACTTCAATGCGCTTGAAGAAACGGCGTATCTGATGCGCAGCCCGAAGAATGCGAAACGGCTCATGGAATCGATCGGGCAGTTGGCTGCGCAAGGGGGTACGCAACGGGATCTCTTGCCAGATGCCGATTAGGTTTTCCGACCAGGCTTGGGACGATTACCTGTTCTGGCAGGCAAAAGACCGCGCCACCCTAAGACGGATAAACACGCTGTTGAAAGACATTCAGCGTTCGCCATTTGAAGGCATAGGCAAGCCGGAACCGCTAAAACACAACCTCGCTGGTTTCTGGTCCCGGCGCATAGACGAAGAACATCGGCTGGTTTACGCAGTTCAGGACGACACCATTCTGGTTGCCCAATGTCGTTACCATTATTGAGTCCCGCCACTCCCCAAACCGCCCTATCACGCGCCGAACCGCCGGTAAATAGGCCGTTCGGCCTATAGCCATTTCGGGTTATAGCCACTAGAATCGCGCCCCATGAAGAAAATTATAATCACCGGGGGAGCCGGGTTCATAGGCTCGGCATTGATACGTCACGTCATCGGTAACACTTCCGATGCAGTGGTCAATCTGGACAAACTGACTTACGCCGGCAATCTGCAGTCGCTGGCAAGCGTGGCCGACGACCCGCGCTACCGTTTCGAACACGTGGATATCTGCGATGCGGCCGAAGTGGCGCGCGTGTTCGAGCAGCATCAGGCCGACGCAGTGATGCATCTGGCCGCCGAATCGCACGTGGATCGCTCCATCAGTGGCCCCGCCGAGTTCATCCAGACCAACATCGTTGGCACGTACACGCTGCTGGAGGCGGCGCGCAACTACTGGAACAAGCTGGAAGGCGAAAAGAAAGCGAACTTCCGTTTCCACCACATCTCCACCGACGAAGTCTACGGTAGCCTTGGCGCGGAAGGCTTCTTCACCGAAGACATGCCCTACGAGCCGAACTCGCCATACTCCGCGAGCAAGGCGTCGTCCGACCACCTGGTGCGCGCCTGGCATCACACCTACGGCCTGCCGGTAGTGACCACCAACTGCTCCAACAACTACGGCCCCTACCACTTCCCCGAAAAGCTCATCCCGCTGGTGATCCTGAACGCCGTGAACGGCAAGCCGCTGCCGATCTACGGCAAGGGCGACAACATCCGCGACTGGTTGTATGTCGAGGACCACGCGCGCGCGCTGTACCTGGTGATGAACAAGGGCCGGCTCGGCGAGACCTACAACATCGGCGGCTGGAACGAAAAGACCAATCTCGAAGTGGTGCGCGGCATCTGCACTATCCTCGACGAGCTGCACCCCCAAGGCGCGCCGCACGCGAACCTGATCACCTTCGTCAAGGACCGCCCCGGCCATGACCAGCGCTACGCGATAGATGCCAGCAAGCTCGAGCGCGAACTCGGCTGGAAGCCGCAAGAGACGTTCGAGACCGGATTGCGCAAGACTGTCGAATGGTATCTGTCCAACCGGGAATGGGTGGCCAATGTGACCAGCGGCGAGTACCGCGAATGGGTCCAGAAGCAGTACGCGGCATGACAATGCTGTTATGGGTTAGGTCAACCTGATGAATACAGCAAATGCATTATCCGATATCGCAATCCGCATTCGCCGCTACTGAGGCGAACCGGAAATGAGTCTCGAAATGCGGCGTGGTTCTCCATTGAGGGTTGTTCAATCATAGCCTGACAGCTGGACACATCCCGATACAAGACCTGATCTACCATCATACGGAAGTAGCAATGCAAATCCACAAAACCGATCTTTCCGGCGTCGTGATCATCGAACCAAAAGTGTTCGGCGACCAGCGCGGATTCTTCATGGAGACATGGAATCAGGCGACTTATGCCGCAGCCGGGATAGCAGAGTCCTTTGTGCAGGACAACCTCTCGCTCTCAAAGAAGGGCACCCTGCGCGGGCTGCACTTCCAGAAGCCCAATACACAGGGCAAGCTGGTGTATGTACTGCAAGGCGAGGTATTCGACGTGATCGTCGACATCCGCGTCGGCTCGCCTACTTTCGGCAAAGCCATCCACTTCCTGCTGTCCGCCGAAAACAAGAAGCAGGTGTATATACCCCAAGGCTTCGCGCACGGCTTCTGCGTTACCTCGGATTCCGCCCTGTTTGCCTACAAATGCACCGACCGGTACAACCCGCAGGCAGAAGCCAGCGTGCTGTGGAACGATCCCGATCTGAACATCCCCTGGCCGGTGGGCGAGCCGGAGTTGTCGGCAAAAGACAAACAAGCGATGCGCCTGGTTGATTTCGCACCGGAACGTCTGCCAAAATTCGAAGGCTGAGCGGCAAAAAATGAAAATACTCCTGTTCGGCAAGGGCGGTCAGGTAGGCTGGGAACTCCAACGCAGCCTCGCCCCCCTAGGCGAAGT
>JBQGEN010000301.1:0-2421 GCA_052039615.1 Sideroxyarcus sp.
AGTCTCCTTGGTGGCTAGCGCCAGCAGGAACAGCAGCGGAGTGAGGAGGTAGATGCGCCGCCAGTCGCCGTGCAGGCGTCCAGTGATGTAGCTGAGCAGGCCGGCCAGATAGAACAGCGACATCAACGAAGCCGAGCGCCCGCTGATGTAACTCACCGCTTCGGTGTGGATGGGATGCAAGGCGAACAGCATGGCGACGATCAGCGGTACATGCAGCAATTTCGATTGCTGCCACTGTTGCCGGGTGAATATCTGCGCCAGCCGGTAGACCAGCCAGGCATTGGCCAGATGGATGAGCAGATTGGCGAGATGGAATCCGGTAGTGCCGGCGCCCATCGTCCAGTTCAGGGTGTAGCTGAGTTTGAGCAACGGCCTGATGCCGTGGTCGAGACCGGCGAGCCAGTTCGACCAGGAGTGCACCTGCGTTTCGTTCACGATCACATTGTAGTCGTCGAACTGGAACGCGCCGCCCAGCGCGTTGGCATAGGCGGCGAGCACGGCCAGCGTCAGCCACAGCAGTACTGATGCCGGCGACTCAGCGGGCAAGGCGCGCATGATCGAAAGCCAGGTCGAGTATGTCTGCCGCATCCCACCAGCGGTCCTGCCCGTGCAGCATCACCAGCAACACCTCGTGCCCGTCGCGCCGGGCAAACGCCACCAGACATTTGCCCGCCCCGGCGGTATAGCCGGTCTTGAGGCCGAGCGCGCCGGCGTAACGGCCGACCAGCGCGTTCCTGTTGCTGATCCGGTATGGCTTGCCTGCCAGCGTGGTGATGACGGCGTCTTGCTGCGAAGTGAGCGGAAGGACTTGCGCATGCTTGAGCAGTTCGCGCGCCAGACGGGCGAGGTCGCGCGCGCTGGAAAGGTGCGCCGCCGCATCGTGGCCGCAGGCATTGCGGAACTGCGTGTCGTGCAGGCCAAGTTCCCGCGCGCGCCGGTTCATCAGCGTCACGAAGGCCGCCTCATCGCCGGCGAGGTGGGCGGCCAGCGCATGGCAGGCATCGTTCGCCGATTGCAGCAGCGTGGCGGTCAGCAAGTCGCCGGCGCGCAGCTGTTCACCCTGCTTGAGTCCGAGGCGCGAGCCGGTCTCGCGGGTCGCGGCGCGGCTGACTTCGACAGTCTCCTGCAACTTGTTCTGCTCCAACACGAGCAGCGCCGTCATCAGCTTGGTGAGGCTGGCGGGGGGAAGCCGCCTGCCAGCCTGCTTCGACCAGACAACGGCGCCGTCGATCTCGACCAGATAGGCGGCGGCGACCTGCGGAAAGGGATCGGGCTGTGATGCCGCAAGCGCGGTATGCGCCAGCAGCCACAGCCCGATGAAGAGCGACTTGCGCACTTAGAAACCGAACTTGCCCCGCAATTTCCTGGCGGCCTCCAGCGCATCGTTGGCCGGGCTGCTGGAGGTCGATCTCGGTGGGGGAGAGGCTTCGCTTGAGCTGTCGTCCGGTGCATCGTCACCGCTCAGGCAACGCTTCATCTCGGCATCGCTCATCTTGGCGGAAAAACTGCGTCCCTCGCATTCCTTGCGACGCTGTTCTTCGCGGAACTTCTTGGCCTCGGCCGGGCAGTGCGCGGAGAGCTGGCTGTAGTTGTCGTCATCGAGTTTCTTGCAGATCGACTTGGTGGTGGCAGCCATGTTCACCTTGCATTCCCTGGCCACCGAGATGCCGCCGAGCATCTGCTGTTCGCGCATCTGCAGCGCGTTATAGGCTTGCACGTCGCGCGGCGTGTCCTTGACCACCATGTCGCACAACTTCTTGCGCTGGTCGGCACAGGCTGCGCCCGGCTGCAGGATGAGATCGGCGCCGCCGATCCAGTCGGCGGTGCTCTGGTAGCGCGAGGTGTCGCAGATCTGCGCTTTCATTGCCTTGACCTGCTCCTCCGAATCGCACTTGCCGCCGAGGCGCTTGCCGCTGAACGCGGTGGTCATGCTCATATCCTGCCCACCGGATTTGCCGGACATCTGCATCTTGCCCTGATAGCCGTTGGGGCTGGTGGTCTGCTCGCCGCTGCCGGTCATCACCTCGCCGTCGCGGTCGCAACGCATCTTCCAGGTGGTCTTTTTGCCGACATTCTTCATGTCGCTCATCTTGCAGTCCTTGTCGCCGGAGGTCTTGCCGGGGTCGTTCTCGCTGCCCTTGGGAATGCACACCTTCTGCGTCGTGGGCGGCATGGCGAAGGGCATGCCGGGCATCTCCATCCTGGTGGTGACTTCCCAGTATTCGCCGGGTGCGGCGAGGGCTGTGGCACTTGATAGACCGGCCAGTACGGACAGCATGGCTGCGAGACGTTTGTTCATGATCGCTCCCTGAAGTTGATCGACATCGACACGTTGCTGCGACGCAGGGATTCTTTGCCTTCCGGCACTGTACGTCAAGCGAAGAACCATTCCGTTGCCATACGGAGCAATGCTCGTTGGTT
>JBQGEN010000302.1:0-24576 GCA_052039615.1 Sideroxyarcus sp.
GGTGCCGGACGACGAAACCGCGCGCCACGTGATCGGCCTGGGACTGATGCAGGCCTTGCGCCACGCGGTTCCCGATGCGCCGGAAGAGAAGTACGAGCCGCTGGTGGCGCGCTATCGCCATCATTTCCTGTCGCAGAACGAAGCGATCCCGCTGTTCGACCAGGCGCGCGAGACCATCATGGAGTTGCATGATGCGGGCTACCAGCTCGCGGTTGCGACGGGCAAGAACCGCAACGGCCTTGATCACGCACTGGAAACGACCAATATGGGTCGGTATTTCCATGCCACGCGCACGGCCGACCGGACGTTCTCCAAGCCGCATCCGGCGATGCTGCTGGAGCTCATGGACGAACTGGATGTGGCGCCGGAGCGCACCCTGATGATCGGCGATACCACCCATGACCTGCAGATGGCGATCAATGCCGGGGTGGATGCGGTGGGCGTGACGCACGGCGCGCATCCCGAAGACCAGCTGCGCGAACTGAATCCGCTCGCAGTACTGGACGATTTTGCCCAACTACGCGCATGGTTCCGGGCCAACGCGTGATTACAATGCGCCGTTCGCCCTGAGCTTGTCGAAGGGCGAATGGCTTGAGTTCCTCTGGTTTCATGCTTCGACAAGCCAGCCCTGAGCAAGATCAAAGGGCTCAGCATGAACGGACTTGTGGGAGTAACAAATGTCGGAAGAAAACAACTGGGAACGCGGCGTGCTGGAAAAGCTGGCGATGTCGGCCATCCAGGAGCAGCGCCGCGCGCGCCAATGGAGCATCTTTTTCAAGGTGCTCACGCTGGGCTATCTGTTCATCTTGCTGTTCATGTTCCTGGGATTGTTCGACGGCAAGAAGGACGGCCTGCCCGGCAGCAAACACACCGCGCTGATCGATCTGCGCGGCGTCATCTCCGCTGACAGCAACGCGAATGCCGACAATCTGATCGGCAGCCTGCAGGATGCCTTCGGCGACAAGAACACGGCAGGCGTCATCCTGCGCATCAACAGTCCGGGCGGCAGCCCGGTGCAGGCCGGTCTGGTGAATGACGAGATGCGCCGTCTGCGTGCCAAGCATCCGGACATTCCGCTGTACGTGGTGGTGGAAGACATGTGCGCCTCCGGCGGCTATTACGTCGCTGTGGCAGCGGACCGGATCTATGTCGACAAGGCCAGCATCGTCGGTTCCATCGGCGTGCTGATGGATGGCTTCGGCTTCACCGGCACCATGCAGAAACTGGGCGTGGAGCGGCGCCTGATGACGGCCGGCGAGAACAAGGGCTTCATGGATCCGTTTTCGCCGCGCAATCCAAAGCACGATGCATTTACCAAGGGGCTGCTCGCCGATATCCACCAGCAGTTCATCGATGTGGTGCGGCAGGGGCGCGGCAAACGCCTGCAGGAAACGCCCGAGATGTTCAGCGGCCTGTTCTGGACGGGCGACCAGGCGGTCAGGATGGGTTTGGCTGATGCGTTCGGCAGCGTCGATTCCGTGGCGCGCGATGTGGTCAAGGCCGATAGCATCGTCGATTTCACCGCCAGAGAGAACATCGCGGATCGTCTGGCGAAGAGACTCGGTGCGGGCGTGGCGAGTGCGTTCCCGGGCTTCGGGGCGCAGGCCGATGGTGTGACGCTACGCTAGTTCAGGGGCTATAGGTCGGGTTGAGACCCGACCTGCAAGGGATCGTGTAACTCGCTCATCAGCAGATCGAGTTGCGTGATCGGTGGCAGGCAATGCGTACCGCGGCACAGCCAAGCTGTCGTGGATGCTGCGCGCGGTTTGTCCAAAGGCGGCGGCAGTCCTGCCTCGTCGCCCTGCAAAACGACAATCATCAATCCCGGACGATATTTCGCTGACACAGCCGCCCGCCAGGCGGCTGTTTCTTTTTCGGCCCCGCATAGCACCAGCACGGAGGGCGGTTGCAGCAGTTCATCCAGCGCGGTGCACAAGCTGCTGAACTGGCTGGCGGCCTTCTGCATCACCGGGAAGAAAAGCTTCAGGCAGCGTTCCGCCGCTTCCGCATAGCGCGTGTCTCCGCTCAGTGTTGCCAGCCGCAGCAATCCTTGTGCTGCGATGCCGTTGCCGGAAGGTGTGGCGTTATCCTGCGCGGTCTTGTTGCGCTGGATGAGCGCCTCGTGGTCGTGGCTGGTGAAGAAGAAACCGCCATTCTGCCGATCCTCGAAACGCGCCAGCAACGCATCGGCCAGCTGCACCGCAAAACGCATGTCTTCTGCGCGATACGCCGTCTGCAGCAGCTCCAGCGCCGCATCGAGCAGGAAGGCATGGTCGTCCAGGTAGGCGTTCAGGTGCGTCCTGCCATCCTTGTGCGTGGCGAGCAGTTTGCCCTCCTGCCACAACGTGTCGCGCACGAAATCCATCGCCTGCTGCGCCGAGCGCAGCCAGTCGTCGCGTCCGAACACGCGCGCCGCCTTGGCCATGCCCGCGATCATCAGGCCGTTCCAACTGCCGAGGATCTTTTCGTCGCGACCGGGTCGGACGCGCAGTTCGCGCGCCGCGAACAGCTTGGCCTGTACCGATGCGAGCCGCGAGGTGGCTTCCTCTTTGCCGAGTTTAAGTTGTTGCGCGATCTCGCTCAGGGGGCGTGACACGCGCAGGTGCCAAGCGTGGTTCTCGAAGTTGGGGGTGCTGTCCAGACCGTAATAAGGCTGGATGATTTGGTATTCCTCGGCGCTCAGCAGGTCGCGGACCTCGTTGCGCTGCCAGACGTAGAACTTGCCTTCTTCATGCTCCGAGTCGGCATCCAGCGAGGCGTAGTAACCCCCTTGCGGCGACTGCATCTCGCGCAACACCCAGCCGGCCGTCTGCTCGACCACGCGCGCGAACAGCGGGTCGCCGCTGGCCAGCCAGGCATCGCAATACAGGCCGAGCAGCAGGCCGTTGTCGTACAGCATCTTCTCGAAGTGCGGGATGTCCCAGAACTCGTCCACGCTGTAACGGCAGAAGCCGCCGCCCAACTGGTCGTACAGTCCGCCCAAGGCCATCTGCTGCAGGGTGAACAGCGCGACGTGGCGGGTCTGTTCGTCGCGTCGCTTGTGAGCCTGGCGCAACAGCAGGTCGAGCTCGGCCGGATGCAGGAACTTCGGTGCGCCGCCGAAACCGCCGTTCACGCGGTCGAAATCGCGGCCGAGCTGCTGCACGGCGGTGGCGATCGGTGTCACATCAAGCGGGAAGTCGTTCTCGCTCTTTTCAGGTTGCCAGGCGGCGAGGGCTGCAAGGAGCTGGCCGCCCTGTGCCGCGAGTTCGCCGCGTTTTTCCCTGTAGGCCTGTGCGATGTTGAGCAGCAGGCCCGGAAAGCCGGGCAGGCCGTAGCGTGCCTGCTTGGGGAAATAGGTGCCGCTGTAGAACGGCGTGCCGTCCGGCGACAGGAACATGGTCAGCGGCCAGCCGCCGCTGCGGCCGCTGAGCAGGTAATGCGCATTCTGGTAGATCTGGTCGAGGTCGGGGCGCTCTTCGCGGTCCACCTTGATGTTGATGAAGTGTTCATTCATCAAGGCCGCGACCGCCTTGTCCTCGAACGATTCATGCGCCATCACGTGGCACCAGTGGCAGGCGGAATAGCCGATGGACAGCAGGATGGGTTTATCCTGCTCGCGCGCAAGCTGTAGCGTCTCTGCGCTCCACGGATGCCAGTCCACCGGGTTGTCTGCATGCTGCAGCAGATACGGGCTGGTCTCGTTGATGAGATGGTTGGGCATCAGCGCAGCAGCGGCAGGAGGGGAGGCAGGATGTTGCGCATGACCGTCGGCTGCGCTTCGGCGTTGGGGTGCAGGTTGTCCGGCTGGAATTGTTCCGGTGCAATGCCGTCGAGCATGAACGGAACCAGCGCGACGTTGTGCCGTTTTGCCAGTTTGGGGTACATCGCGCGGAAGCGCCTGGTGTAATCCGGCCCGTAGTTCGGCGGCATCTGGATGCCAAGCAGCAGAACTTTGGCGCCGGAATTGCGCGACTGCCTGACGATCTTGTCCAGATTCGTTTCGATTCCCGCGACGGCCGCTCCGCGCAGCCCGTCGTTCGCCCCCAGTTCGATGATGACCACCTCCGGCTGGTGCTGCTGCAGCGCCTTGCCGATGCGGCGCAACCCGCCTGCAGCAGTCTCGCCACTGATGCTGGCGTTTATTACCTCGAACCCGGGGTGGCTTTGTCGCAATTCCTTCTGCAACAGGCTCACCCACGATGAATCGCGTGCGATCCCGTAGCCGGCGGACAGGCTGTCGCCGAACACCAGGATGTTCCTGGCCGCGTGCGCGGGGAGGGACAGCGCGAGCGTCGCGACCAGCCAGATCAATTTCAGGAATCGCTTGTTCATGGGTCGATTGTGCAAGTGCAGCCCCGGCCAGGCAAGCGCTATTGTCCGGCTCGTCGCCCAAATCGTCCCGTTGAGTTGGCGCGCCTGTTCGGTTACAATGCGCGCCCTGTTTATCCGGCAACCGCTGAATAATCAGTAATTCACACACTCGTTCATGTTGGGGTGTCCCTTTTAAGGGGATCAGGCTGACGGGTGGAAGAACTTAACCCTTAACGATTGGAGCAATCAAATGGCAGTAACTATGCGTCAAATGCTGGAGGCGGGTGTCCATTTCGGTCACCAGACCCGTTTCTGGAATCCCAAGATGGCCCCCTATATCTTCGGCCATCGCAACAAGATTCATATCGTCAACCTGGAAAAGACCGTCGTGATGTTCAACGACGCGCTGAAGGAAGTGCGCAAGATCGCGGCGAAGAAGGGCAACATCCTGTTCGTGGCGACCAAGCGCCAGGCGCGCGAGATCATCCGCGAAGAGGCACAGCGTTGCGGTTCCCCCTTCGTCGATCACCGCTGGCTGGGCGGCATGCTGACCAACTTCAAGACGGTGCAGACTTCCATCAAGCGCTTGCGCGAACTGGAAGCGATGATCGAGGACGGCAGCATCGACAAGGTCTCCAAGAAGGAAGGCCTGATGTTCCGTCGCGAACTGGAAAAGCTGGATCGTAGCCTGGGTGGCATCAAGGACATGCAAGGCCTGCCTTCCGCCATCTTCGTGATCGACGTCGGCTACCAGAAGGGTACCGTCACCGAGGCGCAGAAGCTGGGCATCCCGGTCATCGGCGTGGTCGATACCAACCACAGCCCGGTCGGCGTTGACTTCGTGATCCCCGGCAACGACGACTCCAGCCAGGCGATCCGCCTGTATGCGCGCGGCGTGGCCGATGCGATCCTGGAGGGCCGCGAGCAATCGCTGAACGAGCTGACCGAACAAGTCGCTGAAAGCGCCGCGTAAGCAGCCTTCCCGCAACGAGGGGGCGCAAGCCCCCTTTTTTGTAACCTGATTTTATAGTTCGATCTATTTTAGGAGTGTGACATGGCAGAAATCACCGCAGGTATGGTGAAAGAGCTGCGCGAGGCGACTGGCCTCGGCATGATGGAATGCAAGAAGGCATTGGTCGAGACCAACGGTGACGCCAAGGCCGCGGAAGAGTTGCTGCGCATCAAGAGCGGCGCGAAGGCCAGCAAGGCCGCGACGCGCGTGACGGCGGAAGGCGTGGTTGGCGCGTACCTGGCGACCGATGGCAAGATCGGCGCTGTCGCGGAAATCAACTGCGAAACCGACTTCGTCGCCAAGAACGATGACTTCGTGGCCTTCGCCAAGAATGTGGCGGAAACCGTGGCGCAAAAAGCACCGGCCAGCGTGGAAGCATTGCTGGAACTGCCGATCGCCAACGGCTCCGCTTCTGTTGAAGAAACACGCAAAGCGCTTGTGATGAAGCTGGGCGAGAACCTCACCGTGCGCCGTTTCGAGCGCTACGCAACCACCGACGGCAAGCTGGCAACCTACCTGCACGGCAGCCGTATCGGTGTGATCGTGAATTTCAAGGGCGGCGACGACGTCTTGGGTAAAGATATCGCGATGCACATTGCGGCGAGCAAGCCGAAATCCGTTGATGCTTCCGGCGTGAATCCGGAAGACATCGCGACCGAACGCCGTATCGCCATCGAGAAGGCCAAGGAATCCGGCAAGCCGGAAGCCATGCTGGAGAAGATCGCCGAAGGCACGGTGCAGAAGTTCCTCAAGGAAGTGACCTTGCTGGGCCAGGTGTTCGTCAAGGCCGAGGACGGCAAGCAGACCATCGAGCAGTTGCTGAAGAGCAAGGGCGCCTCGGTGACTGCCTTCCAGATGTTCATCGTCGGCGAAGGCATCGAGAAGAAAGTGGAAGACTACGCAGCCGAAGTCGCCGCTGCGGCCGCCGCTGCCAAGAAGTAAACGAAAGGAAGCCATGACCGCACCCGCCTACAAACGCATCCTGCTCAAACTCTCCGGCGAAGCCCTGATGGGCGACGACAGCTACGGCATCAACCGAGCAGTCATCGAACGCATCGTGGCCGAGATCAAGGAGGTTTCCGAGCTGGGTGTGGAGGTGGCGATGGTGATCGGCGGTGGCAATATCTTCCGCGGTGTCGCTCCGGCGGCGGCGGGAATGGATCGGGCGACCGCCGATTACATGGGCATGCTGGCCACGGTGATGAACTCGATGGCTTTGCAGGATGCGATGACGCGCGCCGGGCTGGAATGCCGTGTGCAGTCCGCGCTGAGCCTGGAGCAGGTGGCCGAGCCGTTCATTCGCGGCAAGGCTTTGCGTTATCTGGAAGATGGCAAGGTGGTGATCTTCGCGGCCGGCATCGGCAGCCCGTTCTTCACCACCGACACCGCCGCCGCTCTGCGCGGTGTGGAGATGGATGCCCAAGTCGTCATCAAGGCGACCAAAGTGGACGGCGTGTATACCGCCGACCCGAAGAAGGACCCGAAGGCCACGCGCTACCAGAAGGTAAGCTTCGACGAGGCCATCGGCAAGGATTTGAAGGTCATGGATTCCACGGCTTTGACGCTGTGCCGCGACCAGAAACTGCCCATCATCGTTTTCAGCATCTTCAAGGAAGGCGCGCTGAAGCGGGTGGTGATGGGGCAGGACGAAGGTACACTCGTACATTGTGATTGACGGAGAACGACGATGATCGCTGACATCAAAAAGAACGTCGAACAAAAGATGAGCAAGTCGCTGGAAGCGCTGAAGGTGGACTTGGGCAAGATCCGCACCGGACGCGCGCATACCGGCATCCTGGATCATGTGATGGTGGACTACTACGGCAGTCCGACCGCAGTGAACCAGGTGGCGAACGTGACGCTGACGGATGCACGCACTATCGGCGTGCAGCCTTATGAAAAGAACATGATTGGCCCGATCGAGAAGGCAATCCGCGATTCCGACTTGGGGCTGAACCCGGCCACCAACGGCGACCTGATCCGCGTGCCGATGCCGATGCTGACCGAAGAGCGCCGCCGCGACCTGATCAAGGTGGTCAAGAGCGAGGGCGAGGACGCCAAGGTCGCCGTGCGCAACATCCGCCGCGAGGCCAACGAACAGCTGAAGAAGCTGCTCAAGGACAAGGCGATCGGCGAGGATGACGAGCGTCGCGGGCAGGACGATGTGCAGAAACTCACCGACCGCTTCGTCGCCGAGATCGACAAGGCGTTGCAAGCCAAAGAAGTTGACCTGATGGCTGTCTAGGCGAGCCATCCATATGGCGCTGCCTTTCTTCAGTTCCACCCGCACCATCCCCGACATCACTGCTGTCCCGCGTCACATTGCCATCATAATGGATGGCAATGGGCGCTGGGCCAAGCAGCGTTTCATGCCGCGCGTCATGGGGCATCAGCGCGGGGTGGAAACGGTGCGCGAGATGGTCAAGGCCTGCCGCCAGATGGGCGTGGAATACCTGACGCTGTTCGCCTTCAGCAGCGAGAACTGGCGCCGACCCGCCGACGAAGTGTCCTTCCTGATGCAGCTGTTCCTGAAGATGCTGGAACGCGAAGTCGGCAAGCTGCACGAGAACGACATCCGCCTCAGGGTCATCGGCGACCGCAGCCGCTTCGACGCGCAACTCGTGCGCCACATCGAGGAAGCCGAGCGCCTTACTGCCGGCAATACCGGCCTGACGCTGACCATAGCCGCCAACTACGGCGGGCGCTGGGACATCATGCAGGCGATGCATGCCTTGGGCCAGGCGCATCCGGAACGGGCTGGTGCGTTCGGCGAAGAGGAGCTCACTCCTTATCTTTCCATGCACTATGCGCCGGAGCCGGACCTGTTCATCCGCACCGGCGGCGAGCAGCGCATCAGCAACTTCCTGCTGTGGCAACTGGCGTACACCGAGCTGTACTTCACCGATACCCTGTGGCCGGCCTTCGACCGCGCGGCGCTGGAAGCGGCGATCTTGTCCTATCAGAAACGCGAACGCCGTTTCGGCAGGACCAGCGAACAACTGCAAGGCGAACAACCGACCGGGGGCGATTCCATTGCTTAAACAGCGCATCATTACCGCGAGCATATTGTTCGTCCTTTTCCTCGCCGCACTGTTCGGCTTGCCCACGTGGGGCTGGCAGGCAGTGGTGCTGGCAGTGATGTGGCAGGGCGCGGTGGAGTGGGCGAAATTGTCCGGCTTGGGCGGGCGCGCCGCTACGACCTATTGGTCCCTGACCCTGGCGATGATGGCAGGCATGGTGTGGTTCGATGCCAGCTTTGCAGTGGAACAGCAGACCTGGTTGCATCTGGCCTGGTACATCCCCGCGGTGCTGCTGTGGGTGTTCGTGGTTCCGGCCTGGCTGATCGCGGGTTGGCGCCCGCAGAACCCCTGGCTGATGGGCGTGGTCGGCTGGGTGGTGCTGTTGCCGACCGGTCTCGCGATGCTGGACCTGCGCGCCTACAGCCCGTGGCTGCTGCTGTTCGCGATGACGCTGGTGATGATGGCGGACATCTCGGCCTATTTCGCCGGCAAGCGCTACGGCAAGAACAAATTGGCGCCAGCGATCAGCCCCGGCAAGACCTGGGAGGGCGTGATCGGCGCGCTGATCGGCGTCTCGATATTCATCGTAATCGTCGGCTGGGCGAGCGGACTGTACAGGCAATATCCGGTGTTCCCTTCCGCCATCGTCGCCGGCTGGTGGTGGGTGGCGCTGGCCGTGATTGGCGATCTGTTCGAGTCCGCCGTCAAGCGCCAAGCCGGCGTCAAGGACAGCGGGGCGTTGCTGCCCGGACATGGCGGTCTGCTGGACCGTATCGATGCGCTGACCTCCACTTTGCCGTTCGCGGCCATCGCGCTCATTCTGCAAAGGCTGGAATGAACAAACTCACTCGCCTCACCGTACTCGGTTCCACCGGCAGCATCGGCAAGAGCACGCTGGATGTGGTCGCGCGCCATCCCGACAAATATCGGATCATCGCGCTCACCGCGCAGCAGCAGGATGAGCTGCTGTTCGAACAATGCCAGCGCTTCCAGCCGCGCTATGCGGTGCTGCTGGACGAAGCGGCGAGCGAGCGACTGCGCCAGCGCGTTGCCGCTGCAGGACTGGACGTTGAGGTGCTGTGCGGCGCGGCCGAGCTGGAGCGCGTCGCGATCCTGCCGGAAGTGGATGCCGTGATGGCGGCCATCGTCGGTGCGGCGGGCATGCCGCCGACCCTCGCCGCTGCCCATGCCGGCAAAAAGATATTGCTGGCAAACAAGGAAACGCTGGTTCTGGCCGGCCACCTGTTCATGGAGGCGGTGCACCGCAGCGGTTCCGCCCTGTTGCCGATCGACAGCGAACACAACGCCATCTTCCAGTCGCTGCCGCGCGGCTATGGCGGCGATATGCATGCCAGCGGCGTAAGCCGGATCCTGCTCACCGCCTCCGGCGGTCCGTTCCGCAACACCTCGCTCGAACAGTTGCAGCACGTCACGCCGGAGCAGGCGTGCGCGCATCCGAACTGGAGCATGGGGCGCAAGATATCGGTCGACTCCGCCAGCATGATGAACAAGGGCCTGGAAGTGATCGAGGCGCACTGGCTGTTCAACGCGCCGGCCGATTCCATCCAGGTGGTAGTGCATCCGCAGAGCGTGATCCATTCGCTGGTGCAGTACGTGGACGGTTCGGTGCTGGCCCAGCTCGGCAACCCCGACATGCGCACGCCTATCGCCTACGCGCTGGCTTACCCGGAGCGTATCGAGGCAGGCGTCGCGCCGCTCGACCTGTTCCAGGTGGCGAAGCTCGATTTCGTCGCGCCCGATTTCGCCCGCTTCCCCTGCCTGGCGCTGGCCTATCAGGCCCTGCGCGCGGGCGGCACCGTGCCGGCCCTGCTGAATGCGGCGAATGAGGTTGCGGTGGAGGCTTTCCTTGATCGCCGCATCGCCTTCCTCGATATCCCGCGCCTGATCGAAGCGGTGCTGGGCAAGGTGGCGCGAGCGGAGGTGCATGCGCTGCAGGATGTGCTGGACGCGGACGCGGCGGCGCGCCGCGCGGCGCAGGAGTGGATCAGGCGATGACCACGCTGCTCGCATTCGTCGTCGCCATCGTCGTGCTGGTGCTGTTCCATGAACTGGGACATTACCTCGTCGCGCGCTGGTGCGACGTGAAGGTGCTGCGTTTCTCCATCGGCTTCGGCAAGGTGCTGTATGCCAAGCGCTTCGGCATGGGCGAGACGGAATGGGCGTTCTCCGCCATCCCCTTGGGCGGCTACGTCAAGATGCTGGACGAGCGCGAGGGCGAAGTGGCAGCGCATGAACTGCCGCGCGCCTTCAATCGCAAGCCCGTATTGCAGCGCATGGCCATCGTGGTGGCCGGCCCGCTCACCAATCTGTTGCTGGCGGTCGCTCTGTATTTCGCCTTGTTCCTCCATGGCGTCCCCGGCATCAAGCCCGTACTGGGGGAGGTTGCAGCCGATACGCCCGCGGCCGCGGCCGGCCTGCAGGGGCGGCAGACGATCGTGAGCATCGATGGGCAGCCGACGCCGAGCTGGCAGGAAGTGCGCTGGGCGCTGCTCGATCTGGTGCTGCAGGAGAAGGCGGCTGCATTCGAACTGCGTACAGTTGAAGGAACGGCAGTATCTCGCGTGCTGGAGATGGGCAGCCTGACGCCGGCCGACCTGGACGGCGATTTCATGCACAAGCTCGGCCTGCATCCCTACCGGCCCCCGGTCTATCCTGTCATCGGCAAGCTGGTGGCGGGCGGCGTGGCGGAACGGGCAGGGCTGCGGGAGCACGACCGCATTCTGCGCGCCGATGGCCGGGAACTGGCACTGTGGGAGGATTGGGTGAGCGTGGTGCGCGGCCACCCGGGCCAACTGCTGGAAATCGAGATCGAGCGCGCGGGCGCGGTGTCCAGGCTCAGTTTGACCCCCGAAGTCATCGACGAGGCGGGCGAGCGCATCGGGCGCATCGGGGCGGGCGCCCATATCGATGCGGAAGCATTCGAAGCGATGCTGACCGAGGTGCGCTATCCGCCGGCGGCAGCCATGGCGGAAGCGTTGCGCAAGACCTGGGAGACCGCCATCGTGAGCCTCAAGATGATGGGCAAGATGGTGGTGGGCGAGGTGTCGCTGAAGAACCTCTCCGGCCCGATCACCATCGCCGACTATGCCGGGCAGTCGGCGCAGATCGGCCTGGGCGCGTATATCGGCTTCCTGGCGCTGATCAGCATCAGCCTCGGCGTGCTGAACCTCTTGCCCATCCCTTTATTGGATGGCGGGCATTTGCTGTATTATTCGGTCGAGTTGATCAAAGGCAGTCCGGTCTCGGAAAGTCTGTGGGAGGCGGGACAGAAAGCGGGTATCGCGCTGTTGGTTACCATGATGGCTTTTGCGTTGTATAACGACATCAGCCGCCTGATTTTGGGTTGAACACAATAATGAAATTCATGAAATGGCTGGGATTGCTCCCGCTGCTGTATGCCACGTCCGTCTGGGCGGTCAAACCGTTCGTCATCAAGGATATTCGCGTCGAAGGCATCCAGCGCACCGAGCCCGGTACGGTGTTCAGCTATCTGCCGCTCAAGGTCGGAGATACGCTGGACGACGAGCGCGCCACGGCCTCGATCCACGCGCTGTTCGCGACCGGTTTCTTCAAGGATGTGGAACTGCGGGCGGAGCAGGACGTGCTGGTCGTGGTGGTCAAGGAACGGCCGACCGTCGCCAGCGTCGAGATCGACGGGGTGAAGGACTTTCCCAAACCGCAGTTGCTCGACAACCTGAAGTACGTCGGCTTGGCGGAAGGGCGCATCTTCGACAAGTCCGCGCTGGAGAAATCCGAACAGGAACTCAAGCGCCAGTACATCGCGCGCGGCAAGTACGGCGTGGTGGTGAAGACCAGCGTCAAGGAGCTGGAGCGCAACCGCGTGGCGGTGAGTTTCAACGTGGAGGAAGGCGGGCCGTCCAAGATCCAGCGCATCAACATCGTCGGCAACCATGCTTACGATGAGGATGACCTGATCGACGAGATCAAGCTCACCACGCCCGGCTGGTTCACCTGGTTCACCAAAAACGACCAGTATTCGAAGCAGAAACTGTCGGCAGACATGGAGAGCCTGCGGACCTTTTACATGAATGCCGGTTACATGGATTTCATGATCGAATCGACGCAGGTGTCGATTTCGCCGGACAAGGCGGACATCTTCATCACGCTGAACATCTCCGAGGGCGAGAAATACACCGTCTCCGGCGTGAAGCTTGCCGGACCGCAGACGGTGCTTACGCACGAGGAGATGCGCAAGCTGATCGGCATCCAGCCGGGCGACGTCTTTTCGCGCGACGCACTCACCGAATCCACGCGCAAGATCGGCGAACGTCTGGGCGAGGACGGCTATACCTTCGCCAACGTGAATGCCATTCCGGAAGTGGACAAGGAAAAGCATCAGGTCGCGTTCACTTTCATGGTCGACCCCATGCATCGCGCCTATGTCAGGCGCATCAATGTCTCGGGCAACGACAAGACCCGCGACGAGGTCATCCGCCGCGAGTTCCGCCAGATGGAGGGGGGCTGGTTCGCCACCTCCAAGGTCAAGAAATCCAAACAACGCATCGACCGCCTCGGCTTCTTCGCCGACGTGAACCTCGACACCTCGCCGGTGCAGGGCACCAACGACCAGTTGGACGTCAACGTCAGGGTTGCCGAAAAATCCACCGGCAACTTCCAGATCGGCGCCGGCTACGGCAGCGAGGGCTTGACCTTCAGCGGCGGCGTGACCCAGTCCAACCTGTTCGGTACCGGCAACTATCTCTCGACCCAGATCAACACCAGCCGGGTGAACCAGGTCTACTCGGTGTCGTACACCAACCCGTATTACACGGACGACGGCATCAGCCGCGGCTTCGATGTGTACAAGCGCAAGACCAACACGACCAGCACCTACACCAGCCAGTACTACTCGGATACCATGGGCGGGGGCGTCAGATTCGGCGTGCCGATCAACGATGACGAAACATTCCAGTACGGCCTGTCGAGCGAAACGACCACGCTCACGCTGACCAGCAGCAGTTCGCAGCGCTACATCGATTACGTCAATACTTTCGGGGCCACGACCAGCAACGTGCTGGGCACCATCGGCTGGACCCGTGACACCCGCGACAGCGCCATCTTCACCACCGACGGCACAGTGCAGCGTTCGTTCATCGAGGTCGGCCTGCCCGTATCGTCGCAGCGCTACTACAAGTGGACTTACCAGCACCAGTGGTTCTATCCGCTCAGCCGCAAGCTGACGCTGATGATGAACGGCGACCTTGGCGTGGCGCACGGTTACGATGGCAAGCCGCTGCCGGTGTTCAAGAACTTCTATGCGGGCGGGGTCGGTTCGGTGCGCGGCTATGACAATTATTCCCTGGGCCCCAGGGATTCAAGCAGCAACGCCCTGGGCGGCACCAAACGCGCGGTCGGAAACGTCGAGCTATTGTTCCCCATGCCGGGCATGGAAAAGGAACAGTCGGTGCGGCTGAGCACATTCCTGGATGGCGGAGCGGTCTACGGCGCAGCGGGGGATGTTCCGGGTTCGATCGGAATGCGCTATTCTACCGGCTTGGGCTTGACCTGGTTCTCGCCGGCGGGCCCGATCCGATTGAGCTGGGCCAAGCCATTGAACCCGGAATCGCAAGACAAGATACAGAACATACAGTTCACCCTGGGTACGATGTTCTGATCTGTTCGAGGAGCATGAGATGAAGAAGTTTTCTATTGCCGTGCTGTTGTTCGCGGCCTGTGTCACGCAGGCCGGTGCAGAAGGTTTCCGCATCGGTATCGTCGATACCGAGCGCATCCTGCGCGAGTCGGTGCAGGCAGTCCGTGCGGAGAAGAAGATCGAGAAGGAGTTCGCCGCGCGCGACCAGGAGATCAAGAAGCAGATCAAACAGGGCAAAGAGCTGCAGGCGGCACTGGAGAAAGACGGCGCCGGCATGTCGGACTCGGTGCGCCGTTTCAAGGAGCGCGAGCTGGCGAACCTGAACATCAATCTGCAGACCATGCAGCGCGAGTTCCGCGAGGATCTGAACCTGCGCAAGAACGAAGAACTGGCCGTGGTGCTTTCGCAAGCCGACAAGGCGATCCGCGCCATCGCCGAGAGCGAGGAATACGATGTCATCCTGCAGGAAGCGGTTTATCGCAATCCCAAAATAGATATCACCGACAAGGTGCTGAAATATCTCTCCAGGGAAATCCCGGAATGACGCGGGAAAAGACTTGCGAGCAGTGATTTACGTGCAGTGATTTAAGAGAATAGTTCTGATGGATCGTACAGCCTACCGATTGGCAGACATCGTGGCACGTTTCGGCGGGCAGGTGGAGGGAGATGCCGACACGCAAGTGCGGCAGATCGGCACACTGGAAAAAGCGACTGCAGGCCAGATCGCTTTCCTCGCCAACGCGAAATATCGCAATCAGCTGGTGGGTAGCAAGGCCTCTGCCGTGATCCTGTCCCGGGCCGATGCCGATGCCACCGCGTTGCCGCGCATCGTCTGCGACAACCCCTATTCGTATTTCGCCAAACTCTCCGCCTTCCTCAATCCGTTGCCCGAGTGCGTCCCCGGCATCCATCCCTCGGCGGTCATCGGCAAAGGCACGAGGATATCCCCGCAAGCCCACATCGGCCCGTTGGCGACGGTGGGCGATGGAGCGACCATCGGCGCCGGAACGGTAGTGATGGCGGGATGCAGTATCGGCGAGGGCGCGACGCTGGGCGACAATACGCTTCTCTATCCGCGGGCGACGGTGTATCACGGTTGCGTCATCGGCAACCATGTCATCGTGCATTCCGGCGCGGTTATCGGTGCCGACGGTTTCGGCATGGCCTGGGAAGAAGGCCGCTGGCTGAAAATCCCGCAGATCGGCCGCGTGCTGATCGGCGACCATGTCGAGATCGGGGCGAATACCACCATCGACCGCGGTGCGCTGGACGACACCGTGATCGAAGAGGATGTGAAGCTGGACAACCAGATCCAGGTTGCGCACAACGTGCGCATCGGCGCGCATACTGCCATCGCCGGCTGCGTTGGGATTGCCGGCAGCGCCAACATCGGCAAGTACTGCCGCATCGGCGGCAGCGCCGGCATTCTGGGGCATCTGAGCATCGCGGACGGGGTGGAGATATCCTCGTTCACCCTGGTCAGCAAATCGATACGCGAAAAAGGCGTCTACAGCGGAATCTATCCGTTCAGCGAAAAGGACGCTTGGCTCAAGAACGCCGCGCACTTGCGCCATCTGGACGACATGTTCGCGCGCATCAGACAACTGGAAAAAGAAATCGAATCATTGAAAGGAAAAACGGTATGAGCATGGCCATGGACATCAACGAGATTATGAAACACTTGCCGCACCGTTTCCCCTTCCTGCTGATCGACCGCGTGTTGTCGATCGACCCGGGCGTGGAGATCGTCGCGTTGAAGAACGTCAGCATGAACGAACCGTTCTTCCCCGGTCACTATCCGCATCATCCGGTGATGCCGGGCGTGCTCATCATCGAGGCCATGGCGCAGGCGGCCGCCATCCTTTCGTTCACCAGCGAGGGCGGCAAGGCCGACGACAGCAAGGTGTACTACTTCGTCGGCATCGACGGCGCGCGCTTCAAGCGCCCGGTGGTGCCGGGTGACCAGCTGATCCTCAAGGTCAAACCGCTCTTCAACAAGCGCGGCCTGTGGAAGTTCAGCGCGGTCGCCGAAGTGGAAGGACAGGTCGCGGCGGAAGCCGAGATCATGTGCACCATGCGGGACAAGTGATGCGGCATCCGACTGCCATCATTCATCCCGGCGCCAGGCTGGCCGACGATGTGTCGGTCGGCGCCTATTCCATCATCGGCGAGCATGTCGAGATCGGGGCGGGGACGATCGTCGGGCCGCATGTGGTCATCGACGGGCATACCAGCATCGGCCGCGGCAACTGCATCTTCCAGTTCAGTTCGATCGGCGAGATTCCGCAGGACAAGAAGTACAAGGGCGAGCCGACGCGCCTGACCATCGGCGACAACAACACCATCCGCGAAAGTTGCACCCTCAACTTGGGCACCGTACAGGACGGCGGCCTCACTTCGATCGGCAGCGGCAACTGGATCATGGCCTACGTGCATGTGGCGCACGATTGCCACATCGGCGACCACAACGTCATCGCCAATTCGGTGCAGTTCGCGGGCCATGTGGCCGTCGGGGATCACACCCTGATCGGCGGCATGAGCGGCATCCACCAGTTCGTGCGCATCGGCGACTTTGCCATGATCGGTTTCCAGACCCGTCTGTCCCAGGACCTGCCGCCGTTCGTGACGGCAGTGGGCAATCCGGCGGAAGCCAAAGGTCCGCACCAGGAAGGTCCGCGCCGCGCCGGCTATTCCGATGCGCGCCTGGACATGATCAAGAAGATGTACCGCACCCTGTACCGCAAGGGCAGTGGTTTCGATACGGCAAAACAGGAGATCGAAGCCTTGCGCGGCCAGGTGCCCGAGGCCGACGCCGATATCGACAACATGCTGGCGTTCCTGAGCTGCGCCAGCCGCGGCATTGTGCGCTGAGCAGCCATGAGCCGAAATACAAAGACCATCGCCCTCGTGGCGGGTGAGGCTTCCGGCGACCTGCTCGGCAGCCTGCTGATGGCCGCTATCAAGCGCGCCGCCCCGGACGTGCGCTTCATCGGCATCGGCGGCCCCAAGATGCAGGCGGTCGGCATGGACGTGCTGTTCCCGCTGGAAAAGCTGGCCGTGAACGGCTATATCGAGGTGCTGCGGCATTACCGCGAACTGGTCGGCATCCGTCGCGACCTGCGTGAACGCTTCATCGCCGAGCCTCCCGATCTTTTCATCGGCATCGACGCGCCGGACTTCAATCTCGATCTGGAAATGGCATTGAAGCAGCACGGCATCCCCACCGTGCATTACGTCAGCCCGTCCATCTGGGCATGGCGCGGCGAGCGCATCCACAAGATCAAGCAGGCGGTGTCGCACATCCTCGCCCTGTTCCCGTTCGAGGCGCCGCTTTACCAGCAGGCGGGGGTGCCGGTGACTTATGTCGGCCATCCGCTGGCAGACATGCTGCCGCAGCATCCCAACCGTGCCGAGATGCGCGAGCAGATGCGCATCATGCCCAGGGACGCCAAACTGTTCGCTTTCCTGCCGGGCAGCCGCCAAGGCGAAGTGCGTCGCCTGGCCGCAACCTATATCGAGACCGCCAAGCTGATCCTGCAGCAGTTGCCGCAGGCGCAGTTCCTGGTGCCGTTGGCCAGCCGCGAGACGCGCACCATCTTCGAGAACGAGCTGTGGAAGCAGGAAGCGCAGCAACTGCCGATCACCCTGCTGTTCGGCCATGCGCACGACGCCATGATCGCCGCCGACGGCGTGCTGGTCGCTTCCGGCACCGCCACGCTGGAAGCGGCCCTGCTAAAGTGTCCGATGGTCATCACCTACAAGATGTCCGCGTTGAGCTACTGGATCGCCAAGCGCAAGCAATACCTGCCCTATGTTGGGCTGCCCAACATCCTCGCCGGGAAATTCGTGGTGCCGGAGATATTGCAGGACGATGCCACGCCCGAGAACCTCGCGCAGGCGCTGCTCAATCTGGTCAACAACAAGCACGCTGTGGCCGAGCTGGAGCAGATCTTCGACGGGATGCACCAGACCTTGCGCCAGGATACTGCGCAGAAAGCCGCCGCGGCCATCCTGCCGTACCTGCAAGCCGCCTGACACGGTGCTGCACCAACATTTCCCCTCGCCAGCGCGCGACAGAGGGGAGGGGAGAGGGAACATCGACCAATCTGTCATACTCGTCTGCGGCGTGGACGAAGCCGGGCGCGGCCCGCTGGCCGGACCGGTAAGCGCGGCCGCCGTCATACTCGACGATGCCCGCCCCATCGAAGGGCTGGCCGACTCCAAGAGACTTTCCGAGAAGCAGCGCGATCAACTCGCCCCTGTCATCCGCGAACACGCGCTGGCATGGGCCGTGGCCTATGCCGAAGTGGAGGAGATCGACCGCCTCAACATCCTGCAAGCGACCCTGCTGGCCATGCGCCGCGCCGTGCTGGCGTTGCCCGTGCGGCCGCAGCAAGTGCTGGTGGACGGCCTGTATTGCCCGCAGACCGGTATTCCCAGCCAAGCCATCGTCAAGGGCGACAGCAAGGTGGCCGCCATCTCGGCCGCTTCCATCCTGGCCAAGACCGCGCGCGACGAACTCATGCTGCAGCTGCACGAGCGCTATCCACAGTACGGTTTCGACGGCCACAAGGGCTATCCGACGGCCGCCCACCTGGCCGCATTGCGCGCGCACGGCGTGTCGGAGATCCATCGCCGCTCCTTCCGGCCCGTACGCGAACTCTTGTCCCCTGCGGCGTAAAGGATAAGCGCGGGGATTTTTCGGTTATCCTCCTGTCTGTCGATAACTTCCAAAAGACACACTATGACCTTGTTCAAACTCATCCACCTGCTCGCCGTTATCGTCTGGGTCGGCGGCATGTTCTTCGCCTATGTGGTGTTGCGCCCCGCAGCCGTCGATGTGCTGCAGCCGCCGGAGCGCCTGCGCCTGTGGGACAACGTGTTCCGCCGCTTCTTCGTCTGGGTGTGGAGCGCGGTTGGCGTCATCCTCGCCACCGGTCTGTACATGATCTACCAGTACGGCGGCATGGCGCACGCGCCGCATTTCGTGCACGTCATGCTGCTGCTCGGGCTGGTGATGACGGGTATCTACGTCTATGTGTTCTTCGCATGCTATGTCCCGCTCAGCCTGCATGTTGCCAAGGAGCGCTGGAAAGAGGCGGGCGAGATGCTGGGCAGGATACGCAAGCTGGTCGGGCTGAACCTCGCGCTGGGTCTGCTCACCGTCAGCGTCGCGGCTATCGGCGTGGCCGGCGGTTTTGCGTGATGAATGACGTTTGGAACACGCATGTGAGGGAACGGCGATGAATCCGAAGAATCTTCTCAGCATCGCGGCGTTTACGGCACTGGGTCTGATCGTCGGCTATGCCTTCTTCGGCAAGTGGGGCGGCGACTATGTCAGTTTGAAGACGTTGTTCTCGTTTGGCGGCAACGCATTCCAGGGTGCGTTCAGGTCGATCTCCGGCATCGATGAAATGCGCAACGACATACTGCTCTGCGGTGCTATCGGCGCGGTGGCGGGTGTGATACTTACTTTCAGATTCAGGAAGTAGGTTCACTCGCCCAATCGCATCCTGCGCATGTAGTGGCAGGTATAGCCGTGCGGATGCTTGACCAGGTACTTCTGGTGATGCTCCTCGGCAGGCCAGAATTCTTTGAACGGTACGACTTCGGTGACGACCTTCGCTTCCCATTCGCCCGATGCATCCACGGTGTGGATGACCTCCTCGGCGGTGCTTCTCTGTTCCTCGTTCAGATAGAAGATGGCCGATCGGTACTGCGTGCCGATGTCGTTGCCCTGCTGGTGGCGCGTCGTCGGGTTGTGCATGCGGAAGAACTCGAACAGCAGGTGGCGGTAGGTGAGGCGCACAGGATCAAACACGATTCTCAACGACTCCGCATGGCCGCTGTGCCCGGTCTTCACGATGTCGTAGGTCGCGTTCGGTACGTCGCCGCCGGTGTAGCCCACCTCGGTTTCCACTACGCCGGGAATCTGGCGCACCAGTTCTTCCATGCCCCAGAAGCATCCGCCTGCGAGGTAAGCGGTTTGGTTGGTGTTGGTCATGGGGCCTCCTTGGCTGGGCAATGACGCCATATATGGGGGACAAACGGATGTGGGGAGCGTAATCGGAATCATCGCCCTTGTCGATGGCGCTGCCGTCTGAGGCGATGATAGCCCGTTTGTGAGCGCAGTCCATCGCCTTCGGGGCGATTCGGAGCACGTCCTCTCATGCGATTAGTGGCTTCGCTGGTGCTCTTTCTCTTCTGCGTTACGCTTTCTGCTTAGAGCAAGCCAAGTAAGGCTGCATGGATCGTTGCAGCTGTCTTGTTGGCAACCCCTAGCTTGGAGACTGCGTTGGAGACGTGAAAATTTACAGTCCGTTCCGTGATCCTAAGGATCTCGGCGATTTCACTTGCAGTTTTTCCTCCTGCCGACCAGTGCAGTACATCAATTTCGCGGCTAGATAGCTTTACATCAACGCTGGGCAGCAATTGGGGCGCAAGATGTTTAGCCATGCCAATATGTGCAGTTTGAGCGAGCCATGCCTGTTTGAATTGTTTTTCTCTTCTTTCAGTTATGCTCAATGTTTCAGAGGAGCGGGCGAGGGTTAACAATCCGACGATATTATGTACGTCCCTGCTGGGTTGCGCCCAACCTACCCGCAGACCGATAGCTTGTGCGTCATCCCATAGGTCGGGTGAATCAGCAAATGTCTGTTCTGACCAGACTAGGGGAGCTTGTGAACGCAACGCATGTTTGACTGTTGGGTCAATCGCCAGATAATTCTTTTGTTGGTATTCAGTTTGCCAAGCGGTGGGATAGTTGTTGTACATGACTACTGCGGGGGCCGAGAGCGGAAGCGGCATGCGCATGCCATAGGCACAGAAATCGAAATCGAGGCCAGATGCAAGCTTGAGTATTGACTGAAACAGGCTCTGCTCACACTTTGAGGAATTCAGTTCTTGTAGCTGGTCTTCTTGCCACGTCTTCATCTTCAATCTCTAACTGGTGTGCAAAAACGCTCTAACAGAAATCTAATATCCAAAACTGTCGCAGCAACTCCTGTTAATTCTGACACTATCTGAGATTGGCAATAGACGTGTAGAGTTAAACATATAAATTGAAAATACCGTATAGCCATGAGATCAATATGACCACTTCAACAATAACAGCGTTGTTGCGAAATGTCGAATTTCCATATCAGGATATTTCGGTTTCTGACGATGGCTATATCAGACTGACAGCTGACTCAATTAGGTCTCTTATCTATATCCATTTGATTTCCGGATTGGATGAGGGCGTGGAGAATTTGCAGGTGGAGGGGGCTGTGACTACCCATATCAGCGGTTATACCGAGTGGGTGACCCAGACAGTACCTGTCATTACTCTGGGTTGGGACTGGTTCCTTGATTACAGCAGCGGGGAACAGAAGTTACTTAGAGTTGGAACACCCAGCAGTAATGTTATGAGTGTCGACCGTAATAAGCAGGATCTAGGTTATAGCGCTACCTTGGACTTGCTTTGCTCTTTTGTGGATGAAATGGATTGGCAACTTGCCGTCATGGACGTCATTCGAAAGCGTTATACACCCTGTCAACATTAACAGTTGTTGAGGGTGTCCGTTCCTGTTGAAATCCTCCTGATTAGAAAAGAAAAAAACAGGAGTGAGGATGAGAGTGCTTTATGGGACTCAAGGTTCGCTTGCGCCCGAATGTTATGCCAAGCTTTTGAACTATCGACATCAGGTATTCGTTGAGCGGCTGGGTTGGGATCTCAAATCTATTGATGGGCTTGAGCAAGACCAGTTTGATCGCACTGACACTGTCTATGTGATATCACGTGATGAGGGCGGGGACGTTACCGGATGTGGCCGTCTATTGCCAACCACGCAACCGTACCTGCTCGGAGAAATCTTTCCGCAACTCCTGAATGGCCAATTGCCCCCCGCAGACCCTGAGGTTTGGGAATTATCTCGTTTCGCTGCGGTAGATTTCAACGCACATTCCACCTCGGCTTTAGGACAATTTTCCTCACCACTTACCGCCGAATTATTGAAATGCTCAATCAGATGCGCAGTTGAACTGGGGGCAAAGCGCCTGATTACGGTTTCTCCGATCGGTATTGAACGGCTACTTAAAAGGATGGGGATTCATGCCCACCGTGCCGGTCCACCGATGGTGGTCAATGGGCATCCGATCTTCGCGTGCTGGATCGAGTGCGAATAAATATGCATTACCGGTTTGGGTGCGCAAAATCCAATAATCCAAGTTCAATAGCTGTCAAGAAATATGCCTCAGTACCAGTACACAGCGCTGTCGCAGAACGGTGCGCTCATTGTCGGCGAGAGCGCAGCAGCTTCTCCGGAAAACCTGAAAGCCGAGCTAGAGAATCTTGGACTTCGAGCACAGCGGATCAGCATCAAGCGCAATTGGGCGAAGATGTGGCGACGGAGTACGGTACGTCCGGAAGTGTTTCTGTTGTTTGTCCAGGAATTCATCTCTCTGATGCGGGCAGGCCTGCCCTTGCCGGAGGTATTGGCGCTTGCCGCTGATCGACCGGGTGAGCCTGAACTCGGGCGGGTGTTAAGCCGGGTATTGAAAGATGTGCGCGCAGGGATGCTTCTTTCTCAGGCATGTTCCCTCCATCCGGACATCTTCGAGGGCCTGTTTCTTGCCGCCTTGCGGACGGGCGAAAAAGCCGGTGAATTGCCGACGATACTTGCACGCTACCAGGAGTTCTTGCGCCGCCGAGTTGCGCTACGCAAGAAAGTTTCCCAAGCGCTGGCCTATCCTGTCTTCCTGCTGGTTGCGCTGTCAGCCATTCTTGGCGTCATGTTCGCTTTTGTGATGCCGAGGTTCATATCGATGTATGCCAATTTCGATGCCAAATTGCCGGTGCCGACCCAGTGGCTGCTAGCGGCGGTGGAAAATTTCCCGATCATTGCGTTCGTGTGCGCAATGATCGGTGCGTCTGCTCTGTTCGCTTGGGGTGCGTATTCGATGAACCCGGCAGGGCGGCTGAACATTGACCGATGGAAGCTGCGTGTGCCGCTGATCGGCGATGCAGTGCGCACTGCGGCAATTGCGCATCTGGCAAGGTCGCTCGCCACCTTGCTTGGGGGGGGGACTCCGCTGGTCGAGGCTCTGTGCACTGCCCAGGAGTCGTTCCCCAACCGCGCTTTCGCATTGCGGGTGGCCGAAGTGGCAGAACGTGTGACGCAAGGTGAAAGTCTGGCGAAGGCGGTTCGGGCAGCCGAATTGATGCCGGAAACGGCGATCAAGATGCTTCAGGTAGGAGAGGCCTCGGGCGGGCTCGACCGGATGCTTGCCGAAGTGGCGCAATTCTACGAAGACGCGCTCGAAAACCGCCTTGCACGGATCATGGCGCTGATTGAGCCGGTGCTGGTCTTTCTGATGGGGGTGATGATCGGCGGCATCATCATCGTAATGTACCTGCCCATTTTCAATCTGGCTGAAGTGATCCGATGAACCATCCATTTCTTCGACCCGGTTTGTCCGAGATTCTGCTTTCGCGCGACTATGTGAACACAGAGCAACTCGAAGCTGCGACTGCCACGGACGAAGCCGGTCTTGGCGCGAATCTGCTCAGAAATGGCGTGTTGACGCCCGAACAGCTGGCATCGGCACTGACCGCGTTGTTCAACCTGCCATACGCATCGCTCGAAGGATATGTGGTCCCGTCCGATCTCTTCAGGTTAATTTCGGCTGCCGACTGTTATCAGTATGGCATCCTGCCGTACTCTCGTCAGGGTGATGTGCTGGAAGTGGCGATTGCCGACCCCTACGACTTGGCGCTGCCGGAAAGACTGGAAGCGCAGCACGGGATGCGCGTGAAACTGCTCTTGGCGAGCAGGGGTGCCATCGAGGCCGCGCTCAAGCGCAGTGAAGGTGAAACTACCTTGCTCAAGGATATGTCGGATGATTTCCGCGTGCTCGTGGTAAGGGAAGGCGAAGACGGCGCTGAACAACTGGTCTCACTCGATACGCTGGACGAAACGGCCGGGCCCGTAGTCAAGCTCGTCAACACACTGCTTGCTGCGGCACTCACCAAACGCGCAAGTGACGTGCACATCGAGACACATGAACAGGCAATCGCCGTGAAGTACCGCATCGATGGAGTACTCTATCCGGCGACCGAGATGCTCGACAAGAGCCACCACAGCTCGCTGGTGTCCCGTCTCAAGGTCATGGCGGAGCTCGACATCGCCGAGCGGCGCGTTCCGCAGGACGGACGCTTCCGACTCAGGTTTTCTGGTCGCGACATCGATTTTCGCTTGTCGATCATGCCGGCGGTGTTCGGCGAGGATGTGGTGATCCGCATACTCGACAAGTCCTCGGTAACCCGGGATTTGCACCAGCTCCGCCTGGACGGACTGGGCATGGCGTCCGACGTCCTGAAGAAATTCCGCCGCTCGATCCGTGAGCCATACGGCATGGTGCTCATCACCGGCCCTACCGGCAGCGGCAAGACGACGACACTCTACGCTGCGCTTTCCGAGGTGAATGGCGGGGAAGAGAAGATCATCACGATTGAGGATCCAGTGGAGTACCAGCTCGACGGCATCGTGCAGATTCCCGTCAACGAGAAAAAAGGACTAACCTTTGCGCGCGGACTGCGTTCCATCCTGCGTCACGATCCCGACAAGATCATGGTC
>JBQGEN010000303.1:0-1727 GCA_052039615.1 Sideroxyarcus sp.
CGAGTTGTTGCCCCACACAGCGAAGATCGTTGACGAGATCTGCTTCATCAAATCAATGCGCACGGAGCAGATCAACCACGACCCGGCGATAACGTTTTCGCTCACGGGATTTCAGCTTGCCGGAAGACCGAGTCTGGGATCCTGGATCGCTTACGGATTGGGCAGCGAGAACAGAGACCTGCCCGCGTTCGTCGTGATGATCTCCGTCGGGCGGACGGGAGGCGACCAGCCGCTTTACGACCGCCTGTGGGGCAGCGGCTTTCTGGCTTCGCGTTATCAGGGCGTGAAATTCAACAACGGCCCCGACCCAGTGCTCTACCTGTCGAACCCGCCGGGCATCGACAAAGAAAATCGACGGCGTTTCCTGGACGACCTGGCCGAGTTGAATCAGATCAATGCGGAGGAATACGGCGACCCTGAAATTCTGTCGCGCGTCGCGCAGTATGAAATGGCTTATCGAATGCAATCTTCCGTGCCCGAACTGACTGACCTGTCGAAAGAGTCTGAAAAGACTTTTGAGCGTTATGGGCCGGACGCGCGCACGCCGGGCACGTTCGCATTCAACTGCGTTCTGGCGAGACGGCTGGCCGAACGTGGAGTCCGCTTCATTCAACTCTTCCACCGCGGCTGGGATCAACATGGAGAATTACCCCAAAACATCGCGAAACAGGCGCAGGACACCGATCAGCCTTCCGCCGCGCTGATTATGGATTTGAAAGATCGCGGGATGCTCGACGACACGCTGGTCGTCTGGGGCGGAGAATTCGGCCGCACCGTCTATTCACAGGGCAAGTTGACCGAGTCCAATTACGGCCGCGACCATCACCCGCGCTGTTTTACAGTGTGGCTCGCCGGCGGAGGAATCAAACCCGGCCTCACAATAGGCGAGACTGACGATTTCAGCTACAACATCACGCGCGACCCGGTTCACGTACACGACCTGAACGCGACCATCCTCCATTGCCTGGGTATTGATCATACGCGGCTGACTTACAAGTTCCAGGGCAGATATTTCCGGCTGACCGACGTCGAGGGAAATGTCGTGAAGCCTATTCTCGCGTAGGCTAAAGAGACGGAGAAACGGCGCCCTTGATCGATGATTTACAGCGGCTCATCAAGCCGGCGCGCGATGGGACCGATAAGCCGCAGCATAGGCACCGGGCTCTGGTACGCAACGATCAGGCGACTTCCGGCCGCCGACTTATGATCGATGAGGGCGAGCGTCGCTTCGACAGGAGCGCATTGTGTGGACTGTCTTTCTCTAATTGCCGCCATCATCGGCCGCTAACCCTACCACGCGGTTGAGCGTTTAGCATAGATTGATCTAGACATTCGACGCGGCGCTCCGATAGAATCCGCGCTCCCTGAAACGAACCCCTTAAATAAGCGCCCCAGGCGCGAACACCGGGAGCCAACGCCTTCCTGTCGCGCCGCCCTTCATTGAACGGCCAGAATAGATTCGGAGATTATGAAGGACTCTTCTACTAACGACCTGCAGGACAAACTCGAAGACGATCACTCTTCTTCATAAGTTTATCTATCAAAAAAAGAGGCTGCTGGCCTGCGTTCTCGGATTGCGGCTGCCTCCGCGCTGATCCTTCTCCCGTTGCTCTATTTCTTCCCGGCAGTGATGGGATGGATCACTCTCGTTCCCGGCGACGGATTGTCGCAGAACCTCGGCGTCCGAATCCTGATGGGGCAGATGCTGCGCGACGGCCAGATTCCCC